>NZ_JBVJND010000032.1:0-127161 GCF_055583825.1 Streptomyces sp. NPDC104367
ATGGTACTGCAGGGGGGACCCTGTGGGAGAGTAGGACGCCGCCGAACAAATATTGGGAAAACCCCCGCATCTTTGATGCGGGGGTTTTCTGCGTTAAAAGGCGATGTCCGCCGTTTTCACGGTGCCGCCCTTGCGGCCCGGGGCCTCCTGCCACTGCCAGTACAGGTTGGTGTGCGAGATGACCTGCTGCGGGGCCGGCGCTCCGTACTGCGTGAGGTCCTCCGTGGTGTGGGCGTCCCCGACCAGCGTCGCGTCGTAGCCGCGGACCATCGCGCCGTGCAGGGTGGAGCGGACGCAGGCATCGGTCTGGGCCCCCGTCACCACCACGCGGCCCACACCGCGTGCGGCGAGGAGGGACTCCAGCTCGGTGTCCTCGAAGGAGTCTCCGTAGCGCTTGTGGACGAGGGGCTCGGTGTCCTCGCGGACCAGTTCAGGGACCCACTGCCAGGGCGCGGAGTCCGGCTTCAGTTCGTCGCTGGAGTGCTGGACCCAGACCACAGGGACCGCCTCCGAGCGGGCCTTGGCGAGCAGGGTGTTGATGTTGGCGATGACTTCGTCGCGGTTGTGGGACTGGTCCACCACCCCGTTCTGCACATCCACGATCAGCAGTGCCGTGTTAGGGCGGTTCGGTAGAGACGTCATGACGACCACCGTAGGCGGAGGCACTGACAACCGCGTCCGCCTACGGTGGTCGTCATGACGGCGACGAACAGCGGTGATTACGTGATCCGGGCCATACGCGCCGACGAGTGGGAGGACGCCAGGCGGCTCCGGCTGGCCGCGCTGCGGGACCCCGTGGCGGGCATCGCCTTCCTGGAGACCTACGAGGACGCCGTGGACCGGCCGGCCTCCTTCTACCGGGAGCGGGCGGAGCGGTCGGCCGCGGAGCACGGCGACGCGCGCCAGTTCATCGCCGAGGCGCCGGACGGCGCGTGGGCCGGGACGCTGACCGTGCTGGTGGAGGAGGCCGGGTCGAAGGACTGGGCCGGCTGTCCGGTCGAACGTCGGCAGGGGCATGTCGTCGGGGTGTTCGTACGGCCCGAGCACCGCGGGCACGGGCTGATCGAGGCGCTGCTCGACGCAGGTGCGGCGTGGGCGCGGCAGCGGGACGCCGAGCGGGTGCGGCTGCTCGTCCACGAGGAGAACGCACGGGCTCAGGGGGCGTACCGCAAGGCGGGGTTCGTGCCGAGCGGGGTGACCGTGGAACTCGAAGGGGACTCGGGGAAGCGGGAGTTCGAGTACGTGCTGGAGTGGTCCGCCTAGACCGGGAGTTCCTGGTGCGGCCAGCGGGCGCGGGCCTGTTCGCGGGAGCGGAGCAGGGCGAGGGTGGGCAGGCCCTGTGCGGTGCCCGCGGTGAGCAGGTCGGGGAGCTGGGGGAGCGGGGCCACGGCCGCCACGTCGTCCAGGACCAGGGTCAGTGGTGGGTCGAGCCGACCGGAGGATGACCGTTCGGCCATGCGCCGGCCGCGCTCGACCACGCTGGAGGCGAGAGCCGTCAGGAGGGGCATCGCGCCGGGGTTGGTCCGGGGGTCCTCGATGGATTCACCGACCACATAAAGCGTGCCCCCTTCGGCCACGAAGGAATCCAGGGCGAGGGCATCGGATCGGTTGGGTGTGCAGGCCTCGCGGATGTTGACCGTGAAGAGGGCGGCGAGCGCGCGGGCCGTCAACTCCTGTGCGATGTCCCGGCGTTCCGGGTGGGAGGTGAGGGCGGCCTCCAGTTCGCCGGCCGCGCCCGGGGCCGCCTTCTGGTGGGTGCGCAGGGTGCGTACGGCGTCCTGGACGCCGGTGCCCTGGGTCCAGCGGTGGACGTGGCGGATCGTGCGGTTCTCCAGCGCGGCGGCGTGCAGGTAGCTGCGCAGGAGCGTCTCGGCCGTGTCGGTGACCGCCTGGTCGATCTTCGCGGTGGGCTTCACGGGGGTGAGCAGGGCCCGGGCGCGGTGGACCGCGGTCTGCCTGTCCGCGCAGCCGGCGGTGGGCGACCAGTGGAAGCGGGCCGGGGTGTCGCAGCGGTGGTTCGGGTCGTAGAGGAGGACGGGGCCGAGTTTGGCCCTGGCGTCCTTGGTCTCCGACCACAGGGCGGGGTTCGAGGTGACGACCAGGGCGGGGCCGGACGCGTCGCGGATGGCCTGGGCCGCGGTCTCCCGGCGGCTCTCCCCGGGGGCGATGTGGATTCTCGCCCGACCGCCCACGCCCGGGCCTTCGCCCACGCCTTCGCCCACGGGGGTGGAGCGGGCGTAGAAGCCGGTGGGGTGGGCGGGGTTCTCGACGGGCGGGGCGGCCGGGACCGCCGGGGCCGGGCTCGGGACGGTCATGGGGGCCGTCTCCTGCACGGCTGCGGCCGGTTCCGTCGCTGCCGTCGTCGCTGCTGCCCCCGTCGCCCTCGTGGGGGCCGTGCGGGCCTCCGGTACTCCGGCGGGGTCTGCCGTGGCCGTTCCGGCCTTCGTGGCGGCTCTCCGGGCCCTCCGTGCGGCCCGCCACCGGGCCACCGTGCCCAGGACGAACACGGTGAGGACGACCAGGATCATCAACTGGCCGATGAACAGGCCCCAGAACAGTCCCCATCCCGGCAGCCGGTCCGCCGGGGTGTCCGGCCAGGCGCCCGGGACGTCGTGCGGTGAGCCGACGAGGTGGCGCATGGCGACGGGGGTGTGGGAGAGGCTGACCGTCGACGGCCAGGAGCCGTGCGCGAACGAGGCCGCCAGTCCCGTCGCCGTCCACACCAGGGCGGTGATGCCGAGGAGGAACCCGAGTATGCCGATGAGCAGGCCGTCGGGGATCCCGCCGCCACCCTGGTGCTCGCGCTCCTGCCGAGGGTCCGGTCTCATGGACGGGCCTTCCTACGCCACCGTCGATTCGGAGTCGCCGAGGTGCTGCTCCACGAAGGCCGCCGCCCGCTGCTCCGCCTCCAGCTCGGCGGCGCGCAGGGCGTCGTCGACGTCGGACACGTCGGTGGACGACTCGGTCATCGCGCGGTCCGTGAACACGAGCGGCCGTTCCGTCTCCGTGACGAGGTGTTTGACGACCTGGACGTTGCCGTTGACGTCCCAGACCGCGATGCCGGGGGTCAGGGTCGGGATGATCTCGACCGCCCAGCGGGGCAGGCCGAGGACCCGGCCGGTGGCCCTGGCCTCGTCCGCCTTCTGGGCGTAGATCGTCCGTGTCGAGGCCATCTTGAGGATCGCGGCGGCCTCCTTCGCCGCCGCGCCGTCGACCACGTCGGAGAGATGGTGCACCACCGCCACGAAGGACAGGCCGAGCCGTCGGCCGAACTTCAGCAGCCGCTGGAACAGCTGGGCCACGAAGGGGCTGGCGATGATGTGCCAGGCCTCCTCCACCAGGAAGATGCGCTTCTTGCGGTCCGGGCGGATCCAGGTGTGCTCCAGCCACACGCCGACGATCGCCATCAGGATGGGCATGGCGATGGAGTTGCGGTCGATGTGGGAGAGGTCGAAGACGATGAGCGGGGCGTCGAGGTCGATGCCGACCGTCGTGGGGCCGTCGAACATGCCGCGCAGGTCACCGTCGACCAGGCGGTCGATGACCAGCGCCACGTCCAGGCCCCAGGCCCGTACGTCGTCTATGGCGACGTTCATCGCCTCGGCCGACTCCGGTTCGGGGTGGCGCAGTTGTTCGACGATGTCGGTCAGGACCGGCTGGCGGTCCAGGATCGTCTCGTTGACGTAGGAGTGCGCGACCTTGAGGGCGAAGCCGGAGCGTTCGTCGAGGCCGTGGCCCATGGCCACTTCGATGATCGTCCGCAGAAGGGCCAGCTGCCCGGTGGTGGTGATCGACGGGTCCAGCGGGTTCAGCCGGATTCCGTGGTCCAGGGCCGCCATCGGGTCCAGGCGGATGGGAGTTATCCCCAGCTCCTCCGCGATGAGGTTCCATTCGCCGACGCCGTCCTCGCCCTGGGCGTCCAGGACGACGACCTGGCGGTCGCGGAAGCGCAGCTGCCGCAGGACGTAGGTCTTCTCCAGGGCCGACTTGCCGTTGCCGGACTCGCCGAGGACCAGCCAGTGCGGGGCCGGGAGCTGCTGGCCGTAGAGCTGGAAGGGGTCGTAGATGTAGCCCTTGCCGGAGTACACCTCGCGGCCGATGATCACGCCGGAGTCGCCCAGGCCGGGGGCGGCCGTGGGCAGGTAGACCGCCTGGGCCTGGCCGGTGGAGGTGCGGACGGGTGAGCGGGTCGTCTCGACCTTCCCGAAGAGGAAGGCCGTGAAGGCTTCGGTGAAGACGGACAGCGGGTCCCTCATCAGCGCATCAGCCTCTACCTTCGGATTCCGGTGGCGAAGGGAAGTGTGTTCACGAAGGCGCGGTGGTGCTCACGGTCGCACCACTCCAGCTTGAGGTACGACTTTCCGGCCGACGCCCTTATCGTGCGCTTGTCGCGGTTCAGGGCCTCCGGGGAGCGGGAGGAGACCGTGATGTAGCCGACCAGGTTGACGCCGGCGGCGCCGCTGGCCAGGTCCTCGCCGCGCTGGTCGAGGCGGTTGTGGGCGGCGATGTCGCGGGGGTCGACGGTCCGGTTCATCTTGGCCGCGCGGGAGGCCTCGGCCTCGTCGTTGGTCTTCTCCGTGAGCATGCGCTCGATGGCGACCTCGGTGGGTTCGAGGTCCATCGTCACGGCGACCGTGCGGATGACGTCCGGGGTGTGGACCAGGAGCGGGGCCAGGAAGTTGACGCCGACCGGGGTCATCGGCCACTCCTTCACCCAGGCCGTGGCGTGGCACCAGGGCTCGCGGGTGGCGGACTCGCGGGTCTTCGCCTGGAGGAACGTCGGTTCCATGGCGTCCAGTTCGGCCGGCCAGGCGTTGCGCTGGGTCATCGCCTGGATGTGGTCGATGGGGTGGTCCGGGTCGTACATGGAGTGGACGAGGGAGGCGAGGCGGCCCTGGCCGAGGGGCTGTCGTACGCGGATGTCCGCCTCCTGGAGGCGGGAGCAGATGTCGGTGAGTTCGCGGGCCATGACGACGGCGAGACCGGCGTCGCGGTCCAGCTTGCGGCCGGCCTGGGGGCGGGCGGCGCGGGCCATCGCCTGGGCCTCGGCGGCGAGTTCGCGGGAGTAGTGCATGCAGGCGACGAGGTACGCGCGGTGCTGCTCGCTGCTGGTGGAGACCATGGACTGGAGCTGGTCGTAGGACTGTGCCAGCCAGCCCGGGGCCTTCTCGTCGCCGCGCTGGGCGACGTCCTTGGCGTGGGCGTCGGGGTCGGCGGGGAGGGTGCGGGCGAGCATCTGGAGGCGGGTGACGAAGCCGTCGCCGTTCGCCACGTGCTTGAGGAGGGTGCCGAAGCGGTCGACGAGGGCTTCCTGGTCCTCGGAGTCGCGCAGGCCGACGCCGGGGCCCTCGATCTCGATGGCGGCGGTCACCGTCCTGCGGTCGGCGTGCAGCAGTACGGCGATCTCGTCCGGGCCGAAGGGCGCGGCGAGCCAGCTGATGCGGCCGATGCCGGGCGGGGGTCCGATCTCGACCTCGCGGCCGTCGATCCGGGTGCCGGCCTCGGCGGCGGTGGAGCGGTAGACCGTGCCGTTGCGCAGGGTGCGCTTGTAACTGCGGTTGATCTCGAACCACTTGTAGAACGTGCGGCGCTTGTACGGCACGTAGACCGCGGCGAGCGCGAGCAGCGGGAAGCCCATGAGCAGCACGATGCGCAGGGACAGGACGGGGACGAGGAGCCCGCACATCATGCCGAGGAACGCGCCGACGATGATCAGCCCGATCTCGCCTGACTCACGGTTCCTGCCGACGATCGCGTTCGGCCGGGCGCGGCCGATGAGATACGTACGGCGGGGCGTGAGTGGATGGGACAGGTGGGACTCGGTCGTCAACGCCCTTCACCTCCCGAGCTGTTGTTGCGGGTGTTGCTTGCGTGCGGGGTGTTCGCCGGGCTGGGGGCCCGGGGTGCGGGTGCGGCGGAGGGGACAGATCCGCCGCCACCACCGTTCGGGGTGCGCGTGCTGTGCGCGGCGACGCCGCCCGAGGCGGGGTTGGACGGGCGGGCGCCGGAGGAGGCGGCGGCGGATCCGCCGCCGCCGTTGTTGTCGGCGCGGGCGCTGTGCGTCCTGATGCCCTGGGCGACCAGGTTGGCGGGGCTGCTGATGACGGCGGCGGCCTTGCCCTCGGCGCCCTGCATGATGCGGTTGTTGCGGCCGCCCGCGATTTCGTCGCCGAAGCCGGGGACGAAGCGGTAGATCATCGCGCTGGCGAAGATGGCGAGCAGGATGATGGCGAGGCCGGAGACGACGGCGGAGAAGGAGTCGGGGCCGCCGTCGGAGGACAGCGCGCCGGCGAGGCCGAGGACGATGACGATGACGGGCTTCACCAGGATGACGGCGATCATGATGCCGGCCCAGCGGCGGACGTGGCCCCACAGGTTCTTGTCGACGAGGCCGGCGTAGACGACGGTGCCGAGGAGGGCGCCGACGTAGAGGAGGGCGGCCCTGATGACGAGCTCCAGCCAGAGGACGCCGGCGGCGAGGATGCTGACCAGGGAGACGACGATCAGCATGATCGGGCCGCCGCCGATGTCGTCGCCCTTGCTGAGGGCGCCGGAGAAGGTGCCGAAGAACGTGTCCGTCTGGTTGCCGGTGGTCTTCGCGAGGACGTCGGTGACGCCGTCGGTGGCCGAGACGACGGTGTAGAGGATCAGGGGGGTGAAGGCGGAGGCCAGGACGGTGAGCCAGAGGAAGCCGACGGCCTCCGAGATGGCGGTGGTGAGGGGGACGCCTCGTACCGCCCGCTTGGCCACGGCCAGCAGCCACAGCAGCAGCGTCAGGATCGTCGACGCGGCGAACACCACGGCGTACTGCTGGAGGAACTTCTCGTTGGTGAAGTCGACGTTGGCCGTCTCCTTCACGGCCCCGCTGAGCTTGTCGATGGTCCACGACGCGGCTTTGGCACAGCCCTGCGCGAGGGAGGAGAGGGGGTCGAGGGTGGTGGTGAGGGGGTCCGTGGTGGACCCGCCGCTGCCGCCGTTGTTCGTACCGCTCTCGCAGAGTTGCAGGGAGGGGCCGGTCATTCCGGCGCAGTTGCCGCTGCTCGCCGTGGCCGACGGGCTCGCGGAAGGGGACGGGCTCGGTGAGGGCGCCGCCAGGGCGTTGGCGGCCAGGAGGACGAGGGAGGCCTGTACGGAGGCCACCAGGGCGGTGAGCTTGAGCGCACGGTGCTGGCTAGCGGGCATAGGTGAACCCTCCGAACTCCTTGACCGCCTTGCCGATCTCGTCGGACCCGGAGACGGGGTTGTCGCCGGTGACCGGGGTCGGGCCGGTCTTCTGGCTGGACTCGAGGACCTTCCAGTCGCCGCCGCTCCAGTTCAGCTTCATGGTGACGGTGAACCAGTTGCTGGTGACGGGGTTGGTCGAGGTCTCGCCAGCCATGCCGAACAGGCCGTTGCACCACACCTCGACCGTTGCTGCGCTGTTGCTGTAGGACGTGACCTTGGTGCCGGCCGGCAGAGTGCGGTTGACGAAGGTGCTGCCCTGGGGTGCCGTGCCGTCGGTGTTGAGCCCGGCCTTCTTCAGGAGCGCGGCCGAGTAGTCGTTGTCGAAGCCGGACTGCATGCCGTCCGCGACGCTCGGGTCGGCGACGGTCTGCACGATGGCATGGCGCTTGTCCGTGATGAACATGCCGTCTGAGCCCAGGGCCATCGAGTAGTTGGCCGCCGCGCTCTGGGCTCCCTGTTGGGTGTGGGCGAAGCCGGAGGGGATTCCTGTTGATTTGGTTTCCACCGGTTTGGTGCCGGTGGCGGCGGTGGTGGAGGTGGTCGGCCGGGAGTCGTTGCCGTCCGCGGTGGTGGCCGTGGACGGGTCGCTGCCGTCACCTCTGTTCGCGAAGGCGATCGCCGCGATGAGGAGGACGACCACACCGACGACCGTGACCAGGCTCCGGGACGAGGAGCGGCCGCCGCGGCGGGACGCGCCGCCGTACGGATCGTCGGGAAGTCGTGTGCGGGTGTGGCCCGTCTCCGGGTAGCCGGGCTCGTCTCCGAGGCTCATGCCGCGTATGCCCCCTCCACGTCGTACCGGAACGCGTAGGAGTACGACGGTAGCCGTGCTGGTTCCCGCGCGGGCGCGGTGTTATGACTCGACATCAGGGAGACGCAACCTCGGAGCGGGGAGGAGAGAGGTTTCAGGCGGCTATACGGCCATGCCGTACACGATGGTGAACAAGGTGCCGAGGGAGCCGATGATGAAGACTCCGGTCAGTCCGGCGATGATGAGGCCCTTGCCCTGCTCGGCACTGAAGGTGTCCCGGAGGGCCGTGGCGCCGATGCGCTGTTTGGCGGCACCCCAGACGGCGATGCCGAGGCAGATCAGGATGGCTACGGCCATGACCACCTGGATCATCGTCTTCGCCTCGTTGCCCAGGCTGCCGAAAGGCCCCCAGTCCGGAGCGATTCCGCCGATGATGGTGTTGATGTCTCCCTTGTCGGCCGCGTAGAACATGTAAGTCACCGCCCCTGGTGGGTAGTTCCGATCGCCTCTGCCGGGTGCAGAGGTCACTGCTCATTCTCGCCGACAACGTCGCCGGAGTATGTCGACTTGACGTCATTGATTGGCGGGTTTCGTACGAAGGGTACGTACGGTCACTCTGTGTATCACGGCAGGTCACGCCGGGCAATGAGGCCTGAGCGGAACCTGTGGTGTGGTTCCGTCGTTGACCCCTCTTGCGTCCTGGCAGGGTTTTTGACGGCCAGTCGGGTGAACGCCACCGATCCGATGTTCTCATGACGAACGGGCCGCGGCTGGTTGCCGCGACCCGTGCGAGACGTGCGCCGGACTTGAGCTGGTGTCCGACTAGTTGGCGAAGGCCGAGATGCCCTCGGGGGTGCCCCAGCCGGTCGGACCGTCGTAGCCGGTCGTGGCGGTGCAGAAGTACGAGGTCGAGCAGGAGCCGTTGTAGCCGCTCGTCACGTCGTTGAGGGACGAGGTGCCCGCGTAGTCGTAGGGGTACTGGGCCGGGTAGGTGCCGCTGGCCGGGGTGCCGGCGAGGGCGTAGACGCCGGCGATGATCGGCGCGGAGACGCTGGTGCCGCCGAAGGTGTACCAGCCGGCGGTGACGCCGTAGGAGTCGTAGACGGAGACGCCGGTGGCCGGGTCGGCGACCGCGGAGACGTCGGACTCCATGCGCTTGGTGCAGCCGGTGTCGGTCTGCCAGCTGGGCTTGGCGTCGTAGGAGGAGCAGCCGGAGCCGGTGCCCTCGGAGCTGGAGGTGCGCCAGACGGTCTCGGTCCAGCCGCGGGTGGTGGAGGAGGTGGACAGCTTGGTGCCGCCGACCGCGGTCACGTACTGGGAGGTCGCCGGGTACTCGGCGCCGTAGCCGCTGTCACCGGAGGAGACGGTGATGGCCACGCCCGCGTGCTTGTAGTACGAGGTGTCGTACGTCGTCTGCGAGGAGGACTCGGAGCCGCCGTAGCTGTTGGAGACGAACTTGGCGCCGAGGGTGACGGCCTCGTTCTCGGCGGTGCCGAGGTTGGCGTAGCTGGCGCTGGTGGCCTCGACGAGCAGGATGTTGCACAGCGGGCAGATGGCGGAGGCCATGTCGAGGTCGAGGGAGATCTCCTCGGACCAGCCGGCGTCGGACGAGGGCAGCGAGGTGGTGGAGCCGGTCTGGGAGACCTTCTTGAAGCAGCCGTTGGCCGTGGTGCAGGCGGACAGGCCGTAGTACGAGCGGTAGGTCGCGAGGTCGGACTCGGCGTTCGGGTCGTTGTACGCGTCGACGATCGCGATCGTCTCGCCGGAGCCGTTGGAGGCGGCGGCGGAGGTCAGGCCGTAGGCCGACAGGAGGTTGGTCGGGCTGTAGCCGGACGGGGTCGAGGCGTCGGCGGCCTTGGGGGTGATGCCCGTCTTCGCGGCCTGCTGCTTCTGGAAGGCGGTCAGGCCGCCGGTGACACGGTAGGACTTGCAGGTGAGGTCGCCCGTGTGCCTGGGGGTGGCACAGGGGGTGGCGACGTAGGTCACCTTGCTGGACGCGGTGGCGGCCGCGTCGGCCTGGACGGCGGTTCCGAAGCCGGCGAACACCAATGCCGCGGTGGCGGCGACGGCGGTGCCCAGTCGGCGCCAACCGCGGCGCAACGATGATCTGTTGGGGGGAGTGGAACGCATGCGTGCAGCCTCCTGATGTTCCTGAATGGGGTGGAACAGTTCGAACAGGGGCGGTGCGGGTGCGATCTGGTGCGTTCCGCCGGTACGGGTTCCCCGGCGGTGGGGCGGCGGCCCGCGAAGAGAATCCTTTGTTGAGTACGCGACAACAAGGGGCTCAGGGAATCCTGACTTCCGCATTGCCCAACGGGGCCTTCGCGTGACCCGTCGATGGCCGCCCGTTGTCTTGCGGGTGACGTTCGCTTGACCCGACTCACAGGAACTTCACGGGAGTTGCCAAGGTGCGAAGAACGGGCCACGGCCGGATGCCGTGGCCCGTTCCTCTTGCGCCGCCGCCGAGGGGACCCCACGTCCCCCTCACGGTGGCGGCTCCCCGTGACCCGACGGGGAGGTCCTGCGGTGCGAGGGGTCAGCCGGTGAAGGCGTCGGTCCCCTCGGGGGTGCCCCAGCCGGTCGGGCCGTCGTAGCCGGACTCGGCGGTGCAGAGGTACGCGGTCGAGCAGGAGCCGTTGTTGCCGCTCGTCACGTCGTTGAGGGCGGAGGTGCCGGCCGCCGTGTACGGGTACTGGGCCGGGTAGTCGCTGCTGCCCGGGGTGCCGGCCAGGGCGTAGACCGAGGCGATCAGCGGCGCGGAGGCGCTGGTGCCGCCGTAGGTGTTCCAGCCGGTGCCGTCGTCGCCGTAGGAGTCGTAGACGGAGACGCCGGTGGCCGGGTCGGCGACCGCGGAGACGTCGGAGATCGTGCGCTTGGTGCAGCCGGTGTCGGTCTGCCAGCTGGGCTTGGCGTCGTAGGAGGAGCAGCCGGAGCCGGTGCCCTCCGTGCTCGACGTCTTCCAGACGCTCTCGGTCCAGCCGCGGCTGTTGGAGGAGGTGGACAGCTTGGTGCCGCCGACGGCGGTCACGTAGCGGGAGGCGGCCGGGTACTCGGCGCCGTAGCCCTCGTCACCGGCGCTGGCCGTGATGGCCACGCCCGCGTGCTTGTAGTACGAGGTGTCGTACGTCGTGTCCGACGACGACTCGCTGCCGCCGTAGCTGTTGGAGACGAACCTGGCGCCCAGCTTGACCGCCTCGTTCACCGCGGTGCCCAGGTTGGCGTCGCTCGCGGACTTCGCCTCGACCAGCAGGATGTCGCAGTTCGGGCAGGTCGCGCTGATCATGTCGAGGTCGAGCGACTCCTCGCCGGCCCAGCCGCTGTCGGCGGAGGGCAGCGAGGTGGTGGAGCCGGTCTGGGAGACCTTGGTGAAGCAGCCGTTGTCGGTGGTGCAGTCCGACAGGCCGTAGTACGAGCGGTAGGTCGCCAGGTCCGCCTCGGCGTTCGGGTCGTCGTAGGCGTCGACGACGGCGACGGTCTCGCCGGAGCCGTCGGAGGCGGCGGCGGAGGCCAGGCCGTAGGCCGACTGGATGTCCGTGGGGCCGTATCCGGTGGGGGAGTCGGAGGCGGCGTCCGGCTGCACGGTCCTGGGGGCGAGGCCCTTGAGGGCGGCCTGCCTCTCCATGAAGGCGGTGGTGCCGCCGGTGACCCGGAGGGCGTTGCAGGCGGCGAAGCCCTTCTTCGGGGTGGCGCCGCAGCCGGCCTTCTCGTACCGCACATGGGCCTTGGCCACCTGCGCGGCGACCGCCCTGGCACTGGCCCTGTGGGCCGTGGCCGGGGCCGGGGCCGTGGTCGGGGTGGCTGCGTCGGCGGTGGCGGCGGTGCCGAGACCGGCGGCCAGCAGTGCCGCGGTGGCCGCGGCGGCGGAGCCTATGAGGCGCCATCTGCCGGTCGGGTGGGGGGAACGGGGGGTGGGCGTACGCAACGTACAGCCTCCTGGGGAAGGTGGGCAGAGGCCTGCGGGTGGGGGGCCACCGGTGTGGTTGCCGGTGGGGGCGGCGGCCCGCGACGACCATCCCCTTGTTGGGTACGCGACAACAAGACAGCTTTCGGAATCCTGACTTCCGCGTTACTGAAGCACGGGAAGGGCTTACTGATCATTGGCGGCCGGATGGCCGGAAGTTGGGGTTCGGTTGACCCGAAGCCCCGCCGCCGCGGGGCTCAATGCGTGTTGATCGGGGCGTATCGCGGTGCCCCGGGCGGGAGTTGGCGCGGTCAGCGGGGCTTGAGCCCGTGCAGCATCAGGTGGACGTGCTCGTCCAGGCCGGCCAGCGTCGCGTCCGGCGGGAGGGTGCCGTTGGACGCCATCGCGGCGAGGCCGTGGATGCCGGCCGCGGCCACGAGGGTGAGGCGCTCCGGGTCGCCCTCGACGATCTCACCGCGTTGCTGGGCGTCGGCGATCAGGCGCACGAAGGAGCACAGCGAGAGCTCGACCGCGGCGGCCAGTTCGGCGCCGATGCCGGGGTCGTGCTTGCGGGAGTGCATCAGCTCCAGCAGCTCGGGGTTGTCGACGGCGAAGGTGACGTAGGCGCGGGCGAGCGAGGCGATGCGCGGCCCGAGTGCGGCGTCGGGGAGGTCGGCCGCGGCCAGGGACTGGTTCAGCCGGTCGTAGCCGCTGAGCGCCAGCGCGTCCAGCAGGGCCTGCTTGTCCTTGAAGTGCCGGCCGGGGGCGGCGTGGCTGACGCCGGTGTCGCGGGCCAGTTCACGCAGGGACAGTGCGGCGGTGCCCTTCTCGCGCAGGGTGCGCTCGGCGCTGCCGAGCAGGGCGGCGCGCAGGTCTCCGTGGTGGTAGGGGCGGCTTTGCGGCATGGGCGTCATCGTAACCCGATGTAGCCGCTGTCAGCTTTGTAGTCACCGACACCTTTGTGGTCGCCGACACCTTTGTAGACGCTGACACCTTTGTTGTCGCCGTCATCTTTGTTGTCATTGACAGCATTGTTGTCGGCGTCTACATTGGCGGGCATGGCTGAGAAGACGCACGACTGGAACCTCTCCGATCTCCCCGACCTCGCCGGCCGTACGGCCGTGGTCACCGGTGCCAACAGCGGCCTCGGCCTCGCCACGGCGGAGGCGCTGGCCGGGGCGGGCGCGCACGTGGTGTTCGCGGTACGGGACCCGGAGCGGGGCCGCGCCGCCGCGGCGCGGGTCCCCGGCAGCACCGAGGTGCGCCGCCTGGACCTGGCGGACCTCTCCTCGGTGCGGGAGTTCGCCGCGGGCTGGCAGGGCCCGCTGGACCTGCTGGTCAACAACGCGGGCGTGATGATGCTCCCCGAGCAGCGCACCCGGGACGGCTTCGAGATGCAGTTCGGCACGAACCACCTCGGCCACTTCGCGCTCACCAACCTGCTGCTGCCGCACCTCACGGACCGCGTGGTGACGGTCTCCTCGGGCCTGCACCGCGGCGGCGACGGGGTGATCTGCTTCGACGACGTGAACCTGCGCGGCCGTTACAGCCCCACCCGCGCCTACGCCCAGTCCAAGCTGGCCAACCTGCTGTTCACGCTGGAGCTCCAGCGCCGCCTCTCCGAGGCCGGCTCCCGTGTCCGGGCCCTCGCGGCGCACCCCGGCTGGGCGGCGACCAACCTCCAGAGCCACCACGCGAACCCGCTGGCCCGGCTGGGCCTGGCGGTCGGCAACCGGCTGCTGGCCCAGGATGAGCGGGCGGGCGCCCTGCCCACGCTGTACGCGGCGACCGAGGACCTGCCGGGCGCCGGCTACGCGGGCCCGGGCGGGACGGGCGGGATGCGGGGCGCGCCGACGCTGGTCGGGCGCAGCGCGGCGGCGAGCGACCCGGCGGCCGCCCGCCGGCTGTGGACGCTGTCGGAGGAGATGACGGGGGTGCGGTGGGCGCTCGCGGTGGACGTCCTGTGAATACCGGGGGCGAGTGAAAGCCCAGGTGGTGGACGCCGGGCCGGGTCGCCCCCGGACCCGGATACGGTGGGCGGACAGGACGGATACGACGGCTTCGCAGGAGGTGGCCGCATGGGCGCCGGTGCCGTGGACTTCACCCTCACCGGGCGTACGGCCCTGGTGACCGGCTCCGTGCGGGGGCTGGGCCTGGAGATGGCGCGGGGTCTGGCGGGGGCCGGCGCGCGCGTGGTCCTCAACGGCCGGGACGCGGCGGCGCTGGAGGCGGTGGCCGCGGGCCTGCGGGACGAGGCCGGCCTGGACGTGACGGCGGCCGCCTTCGACGTCACCGACCGGGAGGCCGCCGAGGAGGCGGTGACCGGGCTCGGCGCGATCGACGTGCTGGTCAACAACGTGGGACACCGGGACCGGCGGGGCGTCGACGAGATGACGCCGGACGAGCTGTCCGCGATGCTCGACATCCATCTGACCTCGGCGTACGCCCTGAGCCAGACGGTCGCCCGGAGCCTGGCCGCACGCGGCACCGCGGGCCGCATCGTCAACGTCTCCTCCGTCGTCGGCCAGCTCGGCCGCATCGGCGACGTCGCGTACGCCACGGCGAAGGCGGGCCTGGACGGGCTGACCCGGGCGCTCGCCGCCGACCTGGGGCCCAGCGGCACGACCGTCAACTCGGTCGCCCCCGGCACCTTCGCCACCGACGTCAACGCGGAGCTGGCCCACGACCCGGAGTGGGGCCGCTGGCTGCACACCCGCACGGCCCTGGGCCGCTGGGGCCGCCCCGCCGAGATCGCCGGCATCGTCGTCTTTCTCGCGAGCGACGCGGCGTCCTTCATCACGGGCCAGACCATCGCCGTGGACGGCGGCATGACGACGACCTTCTGACCCCGGCCGCCGTGCGGTCGGCCGGGAGGCGGGTCCGCCGGGAGGTCGGTCGGCCGGGAGGGCGGTTCACAGGTAAAACTCAGTGAAGTCGGGAACCCTTTCTCACCTTCGTGGGCCACAGTGGGGGCTGATGAAGCGCACCTCACGCATCTCCGCCACCTCGCGGCGCGTCGCACTCGCCGCGGTGGTCGTGCTGGCCGCGACCTCGGCCTCGGTGGCCTCCGCCGACGACGGACCGGGTCCGTTCGGTGTGACCGCGGTGGTCGGTACGACACCGGAGAGCGCCCGGGTCGGTGCCCTGTTCGGCGCGGACAAGGCCGGCAGCCTGTCCGGCAACCACTTCTGCACCGCCTCCGTCGTGCACAGCCCGCGGCGGGACCTCGTCGTCACCGCCGCGCACTGCGTGGACGGCGACGACAGCTCCGGCCTGGTGTTCGTGCCCGGGTACCGGGACGGGCAGGCGCCGTACGGGGTGTGGAAGGTGGGCCGGCGGTACCTGCCCGACGCCTGGTCCAAGGGGCAGGACGAGGACAGCGACATAGCGTTCGCCGTCGTGGAGGAGCGGGGCGGCAAACGGGTCGAGGACGTGACCGGGGCCAACCGGTTCACCAGCGGTGTCGCCACCGGGGCCACCGCCGTGACCGTCACCGGCTACCCCGACTCCCGTGAGGTGCCGATCAGCTGCACCAACAAGCCCGTCTCCCACAGCGCCACGCAACAGCGCATCGACTGCCCCGAGTTCACCGGCGGCACCAGCGGCAGCCCCTGGGTCAACGGGGACGGCGAGGTGGTCGGGGTGCTGGGCGGGCACGAGCAGGGCGGTTCGACGGCCGACACCTCGTACAGCGTCGTGCTCGGGACGGGGTCCGCCGAGCTGTACCGGGACGCCGTGGAGGGCTGAAACGGCGTCATGCGCGCCGTCTTCCTGTGAAATAGCGCCACTCTCGGCCGAAATGGCGTTGAACAGCCCTGACATGGGGGAGGGTTGGGGCGTGCGGAAAGTTTGGGTGATCGGTGGCGCGGCGGTCGGACTCGGCCTGAGCTTCGTCATGCTGCTCGTCGTCGGGGTGTACGTCGTCGCCGGGAGCCTCACCAACGAGGTCAGCGGCGCCGGCAAGACCCTCGCCAAGGGCTCGGTGCCGGCGGCGTACTCGGCACTGGTGCAGAAGTGGGGCAACCTCTGTTCCGCCATCAACCCCGCCCTGCTCGCCGCACAGCTCTACCAGGAGAGCGGGTTCAACCCGAAGGCGCAGAGCGCGGCCGCCGCGCAGGGGATAGCGCAGTTCATCCCGGGCACCTGGGCCACCCACGGCATCGACGGCGACGGCGACGGCGACCGGGACGTCTGGGACCCGAACGACGCGATCCCGTCGGCCGCCTCCTACGACTGCCAGCTCGCCTCGTACGTCAAGGACGTCCCCGGCGACGTCTCCGAGAACATGCTCGCCGCCTACAACGCGGGGGCCTACGCGGTCATCAAGTACCAGGGTGTGCCGCCGTACAAGGAGACGCAGAACTACGTCAAGACGATCACGACGCTGGAGGAGAGCTTCGCCGCGCCGGTCAGCCGGATCTCGCCGACGAAGCAGGCCGCCGGTGCCATCGACTACGCCCAGAAGAAGCTCGGCACCCCCTACCTCTGGGGCGGCAACGGCACCGCCGCGGACGGGGGCCGGTTCGACTGTTCCGGGCTGACGAAGGCGGCGTACGCGAGCGTCGGGATCACCCTGCCGCGCGTGGCCAACGACCAGTACAACGCCGGGCCGCACCCGTCCCGCAGCGAGCTGCTCCCCGGTGACCTGGTGTTCTTCTCCACCGACCTGTCCAACTCCCGGGCCATCCACCACGTGGGCATCTACGTCGGCGGCGGGTACATGATCGACGCGCCGTACACCGGGGCGGTGATCCGCTTCGACCCGATCGACTCGGCGGACTACTTCGGTGCGACCCGGGTCACCGAAGATGGCGCGAAAGCGCTTCCCACCTCGGTGTGAACCGAGCGTGAAACCCACCCCTGAGCTGGGGAGATGGGTCTCTCTTCGATAACGTCTGAGTGATCATTCGGTGGAGGGTGGAACGTAGGGACGTAGGCCGTGCGTTCCTGTTGGCAGAGCCGACCACGGGGGTGGCAGCGAGCGGCGCACACGAGGTGCGTCCGGAACGACGACGAAGGGGCCGCAGCACGATGGCTGTACTCGCCGAATCCGGATCCAACCCCGACGTCGACCTGCTCTACGACATCAACGGTCTGGCCAAGGACGCACCGCGCTGGTTCGACCGGGTCATGGAGTTCGTCGGGGAGTACGGACTCCTGGTCGCCATGGTGCTGCTGGTGGTGTGGTGCTGGTGGTCCGTGCGCCGCCGGGGCGAGGAGGAGACCGCGCCCACGATGGCCGCGCTGGTCTGGACCCCGCTCGCCGCCGCGATCGCCGTACTCGTGAACGTTCCCATCCGGGACTTCGTCGAGCGGCCCCGGCCGTTCCTCACCCACCAGGGTCTCGACGTCCTGATCTCCGGCAAGACCGACTACTCCTTCGTCAGCGACCACGCCACGATCACCATGGCGCTGGGCGTCGGCCTCTTCGTCGCCCACCGCGGGTTCGGCCTGGCGGGGATCGGGCTGGCCCTGCTCGAAGGTTTCTGCCGCGTCTACATGGGCGTCCACTACCCGACGGACGTGGTCGGCGGCTTCGCCCTCGGCACGGCGGTCGTGCTGCTCCTGTCCCCGCTCGCCATGGCCCTGCTCACGCCGGTGATCAAGGCGGTCGAGCGCTCGCCGCGGGCGGGGTGGCTGGTGCGGGGGCCCTCGGCGGCGGTGGGGCTGGTGCCGGGGAGCCGTACGACGCTGGAGGCCGAGGAGCGTGACCTCGCGGCGTAGCCGGACCGCGAACCCCTACAGCCCCTACAGCCCCTGCGGGTAGGAGAAGAACCGCTCCGGGTCGTACCGCTTCTTCACCTTGGCCAGCCGGGTCACCGCGTCCCCGTAGTACGCCGTCTTCCAGTCCGCCAGCGTGGGGTCCGTGTAGTTCTGGTAGGCCGCGCCGGAGGCGTACGGCCGCATCGCCGTGTGGGCCGCGTCGAGCCAGGACCGCCCGCCGCTGCCGGAGGTCCCCGCGGTCCAGGACACGATGTACTGCGCCAGCATCCGCGACCGCCGGTGCACGAACGCCGTCGCCGTCGGCGAGACGCGGTTCACCGCCCCGCCGAGCGCCGTGAACGCGATGCTGCCCGCGCCGCCGCGGACGGCGGAGATCTGCCGCAGGACGGTCTGGACGCCGGCCGCGGAGAGCGAGCGGTCGAAGAAGTCGGAGCGGGCCGTGTACGTCTCGCGGCCGAGCGCGCCCTGCGGCGAGCGTCCCGGGGTCGAGCCCGGCAGGTGGCACTGGGCCTGGGCGGAGAAGGAGGAGCAGCCGGCGTAGATCTCCATCGCCTCCTCGTAGCCGTGGCGGCGCAGGGAGACGGAGGAGGCGTCGGCGCCGGCCCGGTGCGCGAGGGCGTCCACCGCGTTCTGGAGTTCGCCGTACGTGCCCATCGAGAAGCAGGCCACCGAGACGCGGGGCGTGCCGCCCGAGCCCTCCAGGTGCAGGGAGGACCAGATCTCGTCCGGCTGGGAGGGGCCCCACTCCTGCCAGGCCTTCAGGACCTGCGCCGCCTTCGCCCACGGCCAGGTCAGGTACGCCGTCACGCCCTGCGGCGCGGCATGGGTCCTGAACCGGAGCTCGGTGACGACGCCGAAGTTGCCGTTGCCCGCGCCGCGCAGCGCCCAGAACAGGTCCTGGTTGGTGGTCGCGTCCGCGACGACCTGGGTGCCGTCGGCGGTGATCAGCGTGGCCCGGGTGAGGCTGTCGCAGGTCAGGCCGTAGGCGCGGGACGCGACCCCGTGGCCGCCGCCGAGGACCAGGCCGGAGACGCCGACGGTGGGGCAGGAGCCCGCCGGGATGGTGACGCCCTTCGCCGCGAGGCCGCGGTAGACGTCGATCAGCTTGGAGCCGGCGCCGACGACCGCCGTGCCGCCGCCGACCCGGATGCGGCTGAGCCTGGAGACGTCGAGGACCAGGCGGTTGTCGCCGGAGGAGTAACCGGCGTAGGAATGGCCGCCGTTGCGGATCGAGATCTTCAGGGAGTGGGTCCGGGCGTACGACAGGGTGGTGCGGATGTCGTCCGCGTGCGCGACATAGGCCACCGCGGCGGGCCGCAGGCCGTCGAAGCGGGTGTTGTAGAGCTGGTGGGCGGTCTTCCAGGACGCGTCGCCGGGGCGGACCAGGGTGCCGTCCAAGGAGTGGGCGAGGGCGGCCCAGTTGGCCGCGGCCGCTGCGCTGGTGGTCTTCAGCGCCGTGCGAGACGATGTGGACGCGAGTGGCGTGCCGGCCGTGCGGGAGGTGGCGGCGCCACCGGAGCCGCATCCCGCCAGTGCGGTCGCCGTGAGGGCGGCCGCCCCGCCCGATATGAACGTGCGCCGTTCCATGCCCGTGCCTTTCGTCGGCTTCCGTGGGACGAGACGGCGTGCGTCGCACAGGGGTTCCCGTCCGGCGCGACGAACACGGTGACGTCGTAACGGCTGTGATGGCGAACGCCGAAGACTTGTTCGCGTAACCCGGCGGTTGGAACCTGCACGTGCCCTCACCGTGAGCGTTCCGTGACCTAACCAGGCCGACAGCAGGGGTTCACCCTCCGTTCACTTGTGCCCATCGGCGGCTTCACCTGATCTGCCTACTTTCGGCCCTACCGGTGCGGTGAGCGGCCTCTAGTTCCACGTCAGGAGGCTCTCGTCCACCACCTACTTCGCACGCCGCCGAAGGTGGCGCCTCTGGAAGGAACCCCCGAAAGTGAAGCTTCAGCGCAAGAACCGGCTGCGCGCCCTGTCTCTCGGTGCTGTCGCCGTCTCCGGCGCCCTGGCCCTTACGGCGTGCGGCTCCGACGACAACGGTGGCGGCAGCGGTTCGAGCACCGCGTCGGCCTCCTCGAACGCCAGCTCCATCAAGTGCGACGACGCCAAGGGCCAGCTGCTCGCCGACGGCTCCTCCGCGCAGAAGAACGCGATCGACGCCTGGGTCAAGAGCTTCTCCCAGGCCTGTGGTGTCCAGATCAACTACAAGGGCTCCGGCTCCGGCGCCGGTGTGACCGCCTTCACGCAGGGTCAGGTCGCCTTCGCCGGCTCCGACTCCGCCCTCAAGCCCGAGGAGGTCACCGCCTCCAAGAAGGTCTGCACCGGCGGCCAGGGCATCGACCTCCCGATGGTCGGCGGCCCGATCGCGATCGGTTACAACGTCCCGGGTGTCGACAACCTGGTTCTGGACGCGCCGACCCTCGCCAAGATCTTCGACAGCAAGATCACCAACTGGAACGACGCGGCGATCAAGAAGCTGAACCCCGACGCGAAGCTCCCGAACCTGAAGATCCAGGCGTTCCACCGCTCCGACGAGTCGGGTACGACGGACAACTTCACCAAGTACCTGATCGCCACCACCCCGGACAACTGGAAGTACTCCGGCGGCAAGGCCTGGCAGGCCAAGGGCGGCCAGTCCGCTCCGCAGTCCGCGGGTGTGGCCCAGCAGGTCAAGCAGACCTCCGGCGCCATCGGCTACTTCGAGCTCTCCTACGTCTCGGACGGCGTCAAGGCCGTCTCGATCGACACGGGTGCCAGCAAGGCCGTCGCCCCGTCGACCGAGTCCGCCACCGCCGACATCGCGGCCGCCAAGGTCGTCGGCACCGGCAAGGACCTGTCGCTCCAGCTCGACTACAACACCAAGGCCGAGGGCGCGTACCCGATCACCCTGGTGACGTACGAGATCGTCTGCGACAAGGGCAACAAGGCCGACTCGCTGACCGCGACCAAGGCGTTCCTGCGCTACATCGCCAGCGAGGACGGCCAGAAGGTCCTCTCCACGATCGACTACGCCCCCGTTCCCGACGACATCATCGCCAAGGTCCGTACCACCATCGAGGGCCTGAGCTAAAGATCCGCGAGTGCGGCCGAGTTCCGCGAGGAACCCGGCCGCACCGTCCGGTGCACCGCCGCCCGGAGCCGTACGCCCCCACAGCCGTGGCGTACGGCTCCTCCGAGCCGCCTTCCGGGGCGACTCCGCAGACCGGAGAACCCGATGGACATATCCACGCAGACGACAGACGCATCTCCCCCCACCCCCCAGCCCGGAGTGGCCGCGCACAAGCTGGAGACCCGCGGCGCCAGCCGCGTCGGTGACAAGGTCTTCCTCGGCCTCTCCCGCGGCTCCGGCATCCTGCTGCTGGTGATCATGGCCGCCATCGCGGTCTTCCTCACCTATCGCGCGTCCCTCGCGATCAGCCGGGACCACGGCAACTTCCTCACCACCTTCGAGTGGAACACCAACCTCGTTCCGCCGACCTTCGGCGTCGCGGTCCTCGCCTTCGGCACGATCGTCTCCTCGATCATCGCCATGGCCATCGCGGTCCCGATCGCGGTCGCGATCGCGCTGTTCATCACGCACTACGCGCCGCGCCGGATGGCCGGCCCGGTCGCCTACGTGATCGACCTGCTCGCCGCCGTGCCGTCCATCGTGTACGGCCTGTGGGGCGCGCTGATCCTCGTCCCG
Source organism: Streptomyces sp. NPDC104367 (assembly GCF_055583825.1). NCBI lineage: Bacteria > Bacillati > Actinomycetota > Actinomycetes > Kitasatosporales > Streptomycetaceae > Streptomyces > Streptomyces sp. NPDC104367. The sequence goes on from NZ_JBVJND010000032.1 coordinate 21,295, forward strand.
CACATGACCGGTCTGTTCGGCTGGCTCGACGAGTTCTTCGGCTGGACCGGGATCCTCTCCTGGGACGGCGGCGCGCCGCGCTCGATGCTCACCGTCGGCATCCTGCTCGCGATCATGATCCTGCCGGTCATCACCAACGTGAGCCGCGAGGTCTTCCGCCAGGTCCCGCAGATGCACGAGGAGGCCGCCCTGGCCCTCGGCGCCACGCGCTGGGAGGTCGTCCGCATGGCGGTGCTGCCCTTCGGGCGCTCCGGCGTGATCTCCGCCTCGATGCTCGGCCTCGGCCGCGCGCTCGGCGAGACGATGGCCGTCGCCACCGTGCTCTCCCCGGACTTCGACATCCACGCCAGCCTGCTCAACCCGGGCGGCGGCACCTTCGCCCAGAACATCGCCAGCAAGTTCAGCGAGGCGACCGCCGACGGCCGTGACGCGCTCATCGCCTCCGGTCTGGTCCTCTTCGTCATCACGCTGCTGGTCAACGGCGCGGCGCGCATGATCATCGCCCGCCGCAAGGAGTACTCGGGGGCCAACGCATGAGCACCGCAGCAGTCGACAGGCGCGACAGCACCCTGCGCGGTGCCAGCCTCCCCAAGTGGTCCCCGCTCGCCATCGTCGGCGGCGCCGTCGTCCTCGGCGTGGCCATCGGCCTCGTCGGCGGCCTGGACAGCAAGATCCAGTGGGGCCTGATCGCCGGCCTCCTCTACGTCCTCGGCACCTACGTCATCGCCGCCCGGGTCGAGGGCCGCCGCCAGGCCAAGGACCGCATCGCGACCTCCCTGGTCTGGGTCGCCTTCGTCGTCGCCGTGATCCCGCTGGTCTCCCTGATCTGGGTGACCATCGCGCGCGGTGTGAAGGTCCTGGACATCTACTTCCTCACCCACTCCATGGGTGTCGTCGCCGACTCCGAGCCGGGCGGCGGCGCCTACGCCGCCATCATCGGCTCCCTGGAGCAGGTCGGCCTCGCCACCCTGATCGGTGCGCCGGTCGGCATCCTCACCGCCGTCTACCTCGTCGAGTACGGGCGCGGCCGCCTCGCCAAGGCGGTCACCTTCTTCGTCGACGTCATGACCGGTATCCCGTCGATCGTCGCGGGTCTGTTCATCCTCAGCCTCATGCTGATCTTCGACATGCAGCCGTTCGGCTTCGCCGGATCGCTGGCCCTGGCCATCCTGATGATGCCGGTGGTCGTGCGCTCCACCGAGGAGATGCTCAAGCTCGTCCCGAACGAGCTGCGCGAGGCGTCCCTGGCGCTCGGCGTGCCCAAGTGGCGCACCATCCTGAAGGTGGTCCTGCCGACCTCCATCGGCGGTATCACCACCGGTGTGATGCTGGCCATCGCCCGTATCGCGGGTGAGACCGCGCCGGTCCTGCTGCTGGTGTTCGGCAACCCGTTCATCAACAACAACCCCTTCGAGGGTGCGCAGTCGTCGCTGCCGCTGTTCATCTACCAGCAGTACGCGAACAGCGCCGGTGCCAACGCGGCGTACGACCGTGCCTGGGCGGCCTCGCTCACGCTGATCGCCTTCGTGATGATCCTGAACCTGGTGGCCCGCGGCATCGCCCGCTGGAAGGCCCCGAAGACCGGTCGCTGACCGGCCTCACAGCGACCGACCGTCTGGAAGTGAAGAAGTAATGTCCAAGCGAATCGACGTAAGCGGGCTCACCGCCTACTACGGCTCCCACAAGGCCATCGAAGACATCTCGATGAACATCGAGCCGCGCACCGTCACGGCGTTCATCGGCCCCTCCGGCTGCGGCAAGTCGACGTTCCTGCGCACGCTCAACCGCATGCACGAGGTCACCCCGGGCGGGCGCGTCGAGGGCAAGGTGCTCCTCGACGACGAGAACCTGTACGGCGCCAGCATCGACCCGGTGGCGGTGCGCCGCGAGGTCGGCATGGTGTTCCAGCGTCCGAACCCGTTCCCGACGATGTCGATCTTCGACAACGTGGCCGCGGGGCTGAGGCTGAACGGCAGCTTCAAGAAGAGCGAGCTCGGCGACATCGTGGAGAAGTCGCTCAAGGGCGCGAACCTCTGGAACGAGGTCAAGGACCGCCTGAACAAGCCGGGCTCCGGTCTCTCCGGCGGTCAGCAGCAGCGGCTGTGCATCGCCCGCGCGATCGCGGTCGAGCCGAAGGTCCTGCTCATGGACGAGCCCTGCTCCGCCCTGGACCCGATCTCGACCCTCGCCATCGAGGACCTCATCGGGGAGCTGAAGGAGCGCTTCACGATCGTCATCGTGACGCACAACATGCAGCAGGCGGCGCGGGTCTCCGACCGTACGGCGTTCTTCAACCTCGCGGCGGTGGGGCAGCCGGGCAAGCTGATCGAGATCGACGACACGGAGCGGATCTTCTCCAACCCGTCCGTCCAGGCCACGGAGGACTACATCTCCGGTCGCTTCGGCTGAGCCGAGGTCTCCACGGACCCCTCGCGGTGCTGCATGGCGGTGCCACCGCGAGGACGCAAAGGGCCCGCCCCTGGCTCCCGGGGGCGGGCCCGCGTTTTCGTTTTCCGTCCGCCCGTCCATCTGACCCGGTTCCCCGGAGCGGTGGGGCCGAGGCCGGGATTCCCCGGGCGGCGGTGTGCGGGGCGGGGCGGGCGGGCAGCGGGTGCGGTCGGTCCCGTCGTACGGCGGCCGCGGCCCCGCCGTGGTCACCCGCGCAGAGTTCCCCGCGTCCCTGGGGGTGTCCGGCCCTCGGCGCCGCCCTGTGGCCGGATCCCGGCCCCGTCTCTACAGGAAGGCCAGGTCGACCAGGCCGAAGGAGGCCGCTGCCACCAGGGCCGCTGCCGGCATCGTGATGAACCAACCCAGGACGATGTTCTTGGCCACGCCCCAGCGGACCGCGTTGACGCGCTTGGTCGCGCCGACGCCCATGATCGCGGAGGTGATGACGTGGGTGGTGGAGATCGGCGCCTTGAAGAGGAACGCCGTGGTGAACATGATCGACGCACCGGTGGCCTCCGCGGCGAACCCCTGCGGCGGATCGAGCTCGATGATCTTGCGCCCCAGCGTCCGCATGATGCGCCAGCCGCCGGCGTACGTGCCGAGCGACAGCATCAGCGCGCAGACGATCTTGACCCAGACCGGGATCGGGTCCCCGTACGTCTCGTGGCCGGAAATCACCAGTGCCATGACGACGACGCCCATCGTCTTCTGGGCGTCCTGGAGACCGTGGCCGAGGGCCATGCCCGCCGCCGAGACGGTCTGGGCGATACGGAAGCCGCGCTTCGCCTTGTGCGGGTTGGAGCGCCGGAACAGCCACATGATGGCCGCCATGACCAGGTAACCGAGGACCAGACCGACGACCGGCGACAGGAACATCGGGATGATGACCTTGTCGACGACGCCGTTCCAGAGCACCGTCGTACCGCCCGCAAGCGCCGCGCCCACCAGGCCGCCGAACAGCGCGTGCGAGGAGGACGAGGGGAGCCCGAAGTACCAGGTGACGAGGTTCCAGACGATCGCGCCGACGAGCGCCGCGAACAGGATCGCCATGCCCTGCGAGCCCTCGGGCGTCTCGATCAGGCCCTCACTGACCGTCTTGGCGACCCCGGAGCCGAGGAACGCGCCGCCGAGGTTCATCACGGCGGCCATGGCCAGCGCGGCCCGCGGCGTGAGCGCCCGCGTCGACACCGACGTGGCGATGGCGTTCGCCGAGTCGTGAAAACCGTTCGTGTACGTGAAGAAGAGCGCGACCAGGATGGTCACGATGAGCGCGAAGGTGTCCATCGACGGCTCAGGACTCCTTGACGGCGATGGTCTCCACCGTGTTCGCCACGTGCTCGAACGCGTCCGCGGCCTCTTCGAGGACGTCCACGATCTGCTTGAGCTTCAGCACCTCGATGGCGTCGTACTTGCCGTTGAAGAGGTGCGCGAGAAGCTTGCGGTGGATCTGGTCGGCCTGGTTCTCCAGCCGGTTGACCTCGATCCAGTACTCGGTGAGGTTGTCCATCGTGCGCAGGTTGGGCATGGCCTCGGCGGTCAGGTCGGCGGCCCGCGCCAGCACCTCGATCTGCTGCTCGACGCCCTTGGGCAGTTCCTCGACGTTGTAGAGGACGACCAGGTCGACGGCCTCCTCCATGAAGTCCATGATGTCGTCGAGGGAGGACGCGAGGGAGTAGATGTCCTCGCGGTCGAACGGCGTGATGAACGAGGAGTTCAGCTGGTGGAAGATCGCGTGCGTGGCGTCGTCACCTGCGTGTTCCGCTGCCCGCATACGCTCTGCGATCTCGGCCCGGGCAGACGCGTCCGCCCCGAGCAGTTCCATCAGGAGTTTCGAGCCCGTGACGATGTTGTCCGCGGAAGCGGCGAACATGTCGTAGAAGCTCGTCTCCCTGGGGGTCAGACGAAAGCGCACTTGGGGTCCTCGGTATGCATGGGTTTCGGTCAGGCTGATGCTAAGCGCATCATCCGGCCACGGCTAATGGGCCGCCCTCCAGTTTCGCCCATCGGGCAAGTTGATCAGCACGGGGGCGTCCCGAGGGCCCTATACCCAGCAAAGTTCGTTACCATATACCCACTAGGGGTATATGTCTCGACGATGCGGAGGACGCGATGACGACCACCGAGGCCGGCGCCACCACGCCCTCCGGAAGCGGAACCCAGCCGACCACCCACGGCTACCACAAGCAGAAGGCCGAGCACCTCAAACGGCTGCGCCGGATCGAGGGCCAGATCCGGGGCCTGCAGCGGATGGTCGACGAGGACACCTACTGCATCGACATACTCACGCAGGTGTCCGCCTCCACGAAGGCGCTCCAGTCCTTCGCCCTGCAGCTCCTCGAGGAGCACCTGCGCCACTGCGTCGCCGACGCGGCGGTCAAGGGCGGCGACGAGATCGACGCGAAGGTCGAGGAGGCCACGGCCGCGATCGCGCGGATGCTGCGGACCTGACCGCCGGGCGGCCCGTCGGCCGGCCTCAGCGGGCCTCGCGCTCCTCGGCCACCCTCAGCACCTCGTCGATGCTCTCCAGGCTCAGCCGGTCCTCGGCGGCCGACGCGGCGATGATCAGCTCTCCGCACAGCTCGATCTCGGCGAGGGCCACGTGGTCCTGAACTGCCGTACCGCCGACCGGAGCCACGTGCGTCACCTCTTCTCTGCCGTCACCGGCTTCCTAGAGTAGGCAGCGGTCTACACAACGCGCATGGCACGGACGGGCTAGTTCACAGGTTGTACAGAGCCGATCCCGGACTAGTGCGTTGGCTGGTTCTCGGCGATCCGGCCCGCGTAGATGTCCCGCGGGCGCGGCAGCTTCACGTCCACGGAGGTGCCGAAACCGTACAGCAGCGTCGTCGAGGCGACCGCCACGGTGTCCTTGCTGCTGTCGTTGACGAAGCTGAAGCGCTCGCGCAGCTTGCGGATACGGCCCTGGTCGTCGAGGTACACGTCGAACGGGACCTCGGCCGTGGCGAACCCCTTCGCGGCCGCGGCCAGCGAGGGCCTGTTGCCGGCGGAGGCCGAGCGGGCGGCGGCCGCGAGGTCGGCGACGCCCCGGTAGTGCCGGACCGCCGTCCCGGCCAGTTCGGTCCTGCCCACGTACGTCGCGGTGCGGGTGCCGCGCAGCAGCTCGGCCGCCGCGAACGGGTCGGTCGCGCCGCCGGTGACCAGGTTGCCGTCGGAGAGGGCCGCCGTCTCCACCCGGACCCACTTGTCGGCGGGCACCCCGGCGCCCCTGTTCTTCATGAACAGCGCGCCCGGGGCGAGGAGTTCGGTGATCGGGCGGTGCTCGGAGGTGCCGGCGGGGTCCTGCGGGAGCACGACCGTGAGCCGGCCGAGCTGGGCGCGGTAGTCGTAGCCGCCCCTGCCGCGGATGGTGACCCGGGTGCCGCCGGTCGCCATCTCCATCGACGTGGTCGCCCCGGAGGTGCCGGTGCCGCGCAGGGTGTCGGGCGCGCGGGTCAGGACGGTGACCGCGTCGTCCGCGGTGCTGCCGCTGGCGCCCTCGGCCGTGGCGCCGCCGCAGCCGGTGGCGCCGACGCCGAGGCCGACCACGAGCCCCACCGTGACGGCCGTCTTTCCCGCGCGCCTGTGCTGCCGCCGATCCATCGCCTGCCTACCCCCAGCCGGTACGTCCGTCACGGGCCCCCTGTCGTTCGGGTTAACGAGGGCTGGGTGGGGCCGTCACGCATACCGGCCCTTTACCCGCCCTGGGTAACGTTGTCCGGGTGACGCAGGAGGACGGTTCCGGGCGGGCCCTGCAGGGGGCGGAACACGACGCGGGCACGGTTGAGCAGGGGCGGTTCTGTTTCGCCCGGTGCACGTGCGGGTGGCGGGGGCCGGCCCGCAGGGCGAGAAGTCTCGCGCGGGCCGACGCGGAGGGGCACGTGGCCGGGGGGTGAGCGCCCCGCGCCCGCCCTGCCGAGGAGGCTCAGGGCGTGTTGTGCAGCGAGGCCAGCAGTTCGTCGACCAGCTCGGCGTCTCGCGGCTGGGTGAGCCGTCGCTGGGCCTGGGCCGGGCGCAGCCACAGGACGCGGTCCACCTCGCGGTTCGGGGTGAAGCGGCCCTCCGTCGCCTCCGCGGCCCAGTAACGGACCTCCTTGGGGCGGCCGTTGGCGTAGTAGTGGGCGGTGGAGAGCGCGCCGCCGAGGACGGCCGTGCAGCCCGTCTCCTCCTCGACCTCGCGCAGCGCGCCCGCGGCCGCGTCCTCGGCGCGCTTGAGCTTGCCCTTGGGGTGGGACCAGTCGTCGTACTTGGGGCGGTGGACGAGGCAGATCTCCAGGTCGCCGTCGACCGGTGAGCGGCGCCACAGGACGCAGCCCGCCGCCAGCACCGGGGTGTCGTTCACACGGCCTCCAGCGACTGCTTCTGCCACGCCTGCTGGAAGGCGAACCGGGCCGCCTCGACCTCGTGCCGCTGGTCGGCGTGGAGCACGCCGAGGGCGTAGGCCGTCGCCGGGGCGATCCGCGGGGTGCGGGCCGCCGAGGCGGCCGCGGCGGCGGCCTCCGAGGCGTCCCGGTGCCGGTTGAGGGCCTGGCCGGCCGTGAGCAGCCGTACGTCCACCGGGGCGTTCCCGCCGCACAGCACCTCGCGGGCGTAGCGGTGCAGCCGCAGCAGGAGGCGGACCTGGTGCCAGGGGCCGTCCTGGGGATGCGGGGCGGGGTCCGGGGACAGGCCGTGGACCAGGGCCTCCGCGTTGTACGGGTGGCCGGCGGTGACCAGCGGCAGGGCCGTGATCGCGTCGGTGAGGCGCTCCTCGGCGGCCTCCGCCTGCGGGCGCAGGTCGGCGGTGGGGGCCGCGGCGGTGAGCGGGACCTCGCTGGCCAGGACCGCGACCTTGTCGGCGACCGCGTGGAAGCGCGAGGAGCCGAGGGCCTGGAGGGCCGTGGAGTGGGCCCGGGTGCGGGCGAGGGTCAGCTGGCGGTCGAGCAGGGCGCCCGCCTTCGCCGCGCCCACGGTGAGGCTGCCGCGCTCGGGCACCGCGTCCGAAGTGGCCTGGCTGGGCAGGGACGTCGAGCCGGAGAGCCGGTGCAGCGCCAGCAACAGGCGCTCCAGCCGGGCCTCGTAGGCGTGCTCAAGGCCCAGGGTGCCCGACAGCCAGGCCAGTTCGGGGCGGATCTCCTCGGACCAGTCGGTGTCGAGGTGCGGCCGGAAGGTGTGCAGGCTGCCGCTGATGCGCCGGGCCGACCGGCGCAGGGCGCGGGCCGCGTCGACGGACGCCTCCGCCGCGCCGGCCGTCCCGGTCTCCCGGTGCAGGCGCAGCGCGCGGAGGAACTCCGTGGCCTGGGCGCGCAGGTACGCCGCGAGGGCGTCCCCGGTGACCGCCCCGGCCGCGGGGTCCGTCGGTTCAAGGTGTTGCTGTGCCACGCCGGCGCCTCCGGGCGTCTATGAGCGTCTCCTGGATGTTGCGCAGCGGCTGTCCGTCGGCGTCGGTCGCGTGCCGCGTCCATTCACCGTCCGGGCCCAGGTGCCAGGAGGAGGTGGAGTCGGACATGCCGCTTTCGAGGAACCGGTTGAGCGTGGCCCGGTGGGCCGGGTCGACGACCCGGACCAGGGCCTCGATCCGGCGGTCGAGGTTGCGGTGCATCATGTCGGCGCTGCCTATCCACACCTCGGGTTCGCCGCCGTTGCCGAAGGAGAAGAGCCGGGAGTGCTCCAGGAAGCGGCCGAGGATCGACCGGACCCGGATGTTCTCCGAGAGCCCGGCGACGCCGGGGCGGATCGCGCAGATGCCGCGCACCCAGACGTCGACCGGCACGCCCGCCGTGGACGCGCGGTAGAGGGCGTCGATGATCGCCTCGTCGACCATCGAGTTGACCTTGATGCGGACGAACGCGGGGCGGCCGGCCCGGTGGTGCTGTATTTCCTTCTCGATCCGCGCGACCAGTCCGTCGCGCAGCGACTTGGGGGCCACCAGCAGGCGGCGGTACGTCTCCCGGCGGGAGTAGCCGGAGAGGCGGTTGAACAGGTCGGACAGGTCCGCGCCGACCTGCGGGTCGGAGGTGAGCAGGCCGAGGTCCTCGTACAGGCGCGCGGTCTTCGGGTGGTAGTTGCCGGTGCCGACGTGGCTGTAGCGCCGGAGCGTGTCGCCCTCCTGGCGGACCACGAGCGACAGCTTGCAGTGGGTCTTGAGGCCCACCAGGCCGTAGACGACGTGGCAGCCGGCCTCTTCCAGGCGTTTGGCCCACTTGATGTTGGCGTGCTCGTCGAAGCGGGCCTTGATCTCGACCAGGACGAGGACCTGCTTGCCGGCCTCGGCGGCGTCGATGAGCGCGTTGACGATCGGGGAGTCGCCGGAGGTCCGGTACAGGGTCTGCTTGATCGCGAGGACGTCCGGGTCCTCGGCGGCCTGCTCGACGAAGGCCTGCACGGAGGTGGAGAAGCTGTCGTACGGGTGGTGCAGCAGGACGTCCCGCTCGCGCAGCGCGGCGAATATGTCGGGCGCGGAGGCGGACTCCACCTCGGCGAGGTCGCGGTGGGTGCCGGCGATGAACTTGCGGTACTTGAGCTCCGGCCGCTCCAGGCTCGCGATGCGGAAGAGGCCGGTGAGGTCGAGGGGGCCGGGCAGCGGGTAGACCTCGGCCTCGGAGATCTTCAGCTCGCGGACCAGCAGGTCCAGCACGTCACGGTCGATGGACTCCTCGACCTCCAGGCGGACCGGCGGCCCGAAGCGGCGCCGCATGAGTTCCTTCTCCAGGGCCTGGAGCAGGTTCTCTGCGTCGTCCTCCTCGACCTCCAGGTCCTCGTTCCGGGTGAGGCGGAAGGCGTGGTGCTCCACCACCTCCATGCCCGGGAACAGTTCCTCCAGGTGGGCGGCGATGACGTCCTCGATGGGGACGTAGCGGCCCGGGGAGCTCTCCAGGAAGCGGGACAGCAGCGGCGGCACCTTGACCCGGGCGAAGTGCTTGTGGCCGCTGACCGGGTTGCGCACGACGACGGCCAGGTTCAGGGAGAGGCCGGAGATGTACGGGAACGGGTGCGCGGGGTCCACGGCGAGCGGGGTGAGGACCGGGAAGATCTGGTGCCGGAAGAGGGTGAAGAGCCGCGCCTGCTCCTTCTCCGTCAGCTCGGCCCAGCGGACCAGGTGGATGCCCTCCTCGGCGAGCGCGGGGGCGACGTCCTCGTGGTAGCAGGCCGCGTGCCGGGCCATCAGCTCGCGGGAGCGGGCCCAGATCATCTCCAGCACCTCGCGGGGCTGGAGGCCGGAGGCGGACCGGGTGGCCACGCCGGTGGCGATGCGGCGCTTCAGGCCCGCCACCCGGACCATGAAGAACTCGTCCAGGTTGCTGGCGAAGATCGCCAGGAAGTTCGCGCGCTCCAGCAGGGGCGTGTTCGGGTCCTCGGCGAGTTCCAGGACCCGCTCGTTGAACGCGAGCCAGCTGCGCTCCCGGTCGAGGAAGCGTCCTTGGGGCAGCCGGTCCCCGTCGGCCTGCGACTCCTCGTAGGCGTCGAGGTCCGCGTCGATGTCGGGTTCCAGGTCGGAGACCGCGGCGGCCACCGTGTGCGGGCGGTGCGCTGCGATGGAGCCCACGGAGGGCTGTGCGTGCTGGACCTCGGCCGCCTGGGCGTTCTGCTGACTCATGACCCCATTCTTCCGCGCCCGGAGCGTTGCGGGCGCGTCGGAACGTGCGGGTGGGAGATGCACGACCCGGTTTCCCGCGGACCCCTCGGGGGGCGGCGAAGGCTCTGGCACGGCGGGCTTCATTGGCTGAGCGTCGCAAGTCCGTCTGAACCGATGGTTACGAAGACATGGCGTGCGGGATAGCGGGCGGCGGCTCGCGGACGTCCGTGACCGGCCGCCGGCCCGTGTCGCGGTCACGAAAGCGACGATCGGGTACGTCCTTCACCCCGCCTTCACCCGACGGAGGGACGCACGGGCTCGACGCTCCCGCACCGGACCCGTCGGCGCAAGGGCGGGTTCACGCCGGGGCCGGCGTGTGCCGCCTGAGGAGACGGAAGGAGAGCAGTACGGCGAGGGCGGTGACGGCGAGGAGGACCGCCGTCTCGGTGAGGTGCAGGGGCCAGTAGTGCGAGGGGGGCTGGTAGACGGCGAACCGGCCGTCGGCGTTCTCGCCCTCGTGCACGAGCCAGACGGTGTCCGGCACGTCGAACGCGCCGGGCCCGGTGCGGGTCAGGGTGGGCCACAGCCGCGGGCGGTAGTTCGTCAGTGCCGCGTTGAGCAGCCACATCGCCGCGGTGGCCGCGCCGAGCGCGGCCAGCGTGCGGCGCAGCAGCAGCGCGGTGAGGGTGCCGACGGCCCAGCGCGCACAGGCCGTACGCGACGAGCAGCGGGCCGCGGGCGATGAACGCGGTGGTCTCGGTCCAGTCCTGTTCGATCAGGTCAGGGTGGGCCGCGAAGGCCCAGTGGAACACCAGGAACAGGACGGTGCCGCCCGCGGTGACCGCCAGGGCGGGCAGCGCCAGCTTCGCGGTCAGCCAGCGGACCGGGGTGATGCCCTGGGTCCAGGCCAGCCGTGCGGTCCCGGACTCCAGTTCGCGGCCGATCAGCGCTCCGCCCGCGAAGGCGGCGACGGCCAGGAAGGCGTGGCCGACGAGGGTGCTCGCCCAGATCATCCGGAGCGGGTAGGTGAGGCCCGCGGTGGTGCAGTCGCCGGTGTCGTCGGCGCAGGGCAGTCCCTGGAGGGCCGGGTCGTTCGCGGTGACCTCGGTCAGCCACACCAGCCAGCCGCTCATCCCCACGACGAACACGGTCCAGGTCAGCAGGGCCGGCCGGTGCAGCCGCAGCACGGTCCGGGACAGGCCGCCGGCCGGGGCGGGGGCGCTCATCGGGCGGCCGTCCCACCGGTGAGCCGGCGCAGGACCAGGAAGCAGGCGAGGGTCAGCAGGGCGGTCACGGCGAGAAGCAGGGCGGTGGTGGTGAGCTGGAGCGGCCAGTAGTGGGAGTGGGGGTGGTACGTGATGTAGTACCCGACCGCGTCGACCTTCTGCGCCGCCGTACGGCACTGCTCGTACACGTAGTCGCCGCAGCCCGGGTCGGCCACGTGGGCGCCGTCGGAGGTGACCAGGCCCGAGTCGACGACGATGCCGGAGCCGCCGTAGCCGTGTTCGAGGCTGGTGACCGTGGTGACGGCCGGCCACAGGCGGGGCATCAGCTGCTGGACGGCGATCCAGACCGCGCCGGTCCCGAGCAGGGCGACGGCCAGGGCGGGCAGGGTGCGGCGCAGCAGCAGGCCCGCCAGGGCGCCCGTGGCCAGGCCGGCCAGGGACAGGGCGACGACACTGGGGCCGTTGGTGTGGAAGGTCCACACGTCGTACCAGGTCTTGGCGGTGTCGATGCGGCCGTGGCCCGCGGTCCAGGCCAGGTGGTGCAGCCAGGCCAGCGACCCCGTCGCGGCGGCGATCACGGCGGCCGGGACCGCCAGCCGGACGGCCAGCCAGCGGGCCGGGGCGGTGGCCTGGGTCCAGGCGAGGCGGGCGGTGCCGGACTCCAGCTCCCGGCCGGTCAGCGCGCCGCCCGCCCACGCGGCGACCAGGAAGGGGACCGCGGACAGGGCCAGGGTGGCGTAGTCGTACGCGTCCTTGTAGCGCAGGATCGCGGCCTGGTCGTACACGCACTTGGCGGTGATGCCGCAGGCGTCGTACTGGCGCCAGCCGTCGGCGGCCGCGTCGAGCAGCGGGCCGTGCAGCAGGAGCAGCAGGACGGCGGTGCCGAGGGCGAGGACCGTCCAGGCGGACAGCGCCGGGCGGTGCAGCCGCAGCAGCCAGCGGGTGAGGTGCGGCCGGGCGGACGCGGCCGTGGTCGGGGCGGTCATACGGCGGCCCCGGTGGCGGTCAGGGCCGGGGCGGCGGGGTTGCGGAGGTGGGCGAGGACCAGTTCCTCCAGGGTCGGGGTGCCGGGGTGCCAGTCGGCGGGCAGCGGGCCGGCCGGCCGGAGCAGGGCGCTGACCTGGCGGCCGGCGGTGCGGGACTCCACCACGGTGTGCGGGGCGAGGTCGGTGTCGGCGGGGGCGCTCACCCGGGTGTGGGCGGCGAGCAGTTCGTCGATCTCGCCGGCCAGCCGGACCCGGCCGCCGCCGACCAGCAGCAGGTGGTCGCAGGAGTCCTCCAGCTCGGCGACCACGTGCGAGGACATCGCGATGGTGGTGCCGTGCTGGGCGGCCTGCGCCATCAGCACGCCCATCAGCTCGTGCCGGGCCAGCGGGTCGAGGTCGGCCATCGGCTCGTCCAGGAGCAGCAGTTCGGGCCGCTTGCCGAGGGTGAGGGCGAGCGCGACCCGGGTGCGCTGGCCGCCGGAGAGGGAGCGGACCCGGGCACGCGGGTCCAGGTCGCCGGCGGCGACGATCCGCTCGGCGGTGGCCGCGTCCCAGCGCCCGGGGTTGAGGTCGGCGCCCATCCGGAGCGTCTCGGCGACGGTGAGCTGCGGGTACAGCGGCTTGTCCTGGGCGACGTAGCCGACCCGGGCGCGGGCGGCGGCCGGGATGGTGCCGAGGACGGTCAGCTCGCCCTCGGTGGCGCCCAGCAGACCGGCGGCCAGGGCGAGCAGGGTGGACTTGCCCGCCCCGTTGGGGCCGACGACGGCGCACACCCGTCCGGCGGGCAGTAGGAAGCCGCATTCGCGCAGCGCCCAGGCCCCGCGCCTGCCGAACCGTCTGCCGAGTGCGGACGCCGCTATCGCGGTGTCGGTCATGAGGGGTCTCCCTGTACTTGCTCTGCGGTCTGTGCCTGCTCTGCGGCCCGTGCCTGTTCCGGGGGCCGGAAGTGCTTCTCCAGGGCGGCGGTGAAGAGCGCGGCCACGTCGTCCCGGTCGAGGCCGGCCGCCCGGGCCCGGAGCGCCCAGCCGTCCAGCTCCCCGCCGAGCGGGGAGTCGGCGGGGGCGGTGCCCAGGGCGCGCTTCACGAAGGTGCCCAGGCCGCGCCGGGCCTCGACCAGTCCCTCGCGTTCCAGCTCCCGGTAGGCCTTCAGCACCGTGTTGGGGTTGATGGCGGTGGCCTCGACCACCTCGCGGGCCGTGGGCAGCTTGTCGCCGGGCCGCAGGTGGCCCAGGCGCAGCGCCTGTTTGGTCTGCTGGACGATCTGGACGTAGGTGGCGACGCCGGAGCGCCGGTCGATGCGGTACTCGACCACCCGTTCCATCACCCTTTCACTAATTGAGTAGTGAAAGGGTGATGGAAGATTGCCGGCAAAGTCAAGCCGGGATCCGTGAACCGGTCGGCGGGGCCGGTCCGATGAGGGGACGTGAGCGGAACGAGAAGCGACGGAGAGCTGCTGCGCGCGGTCGCGGCCGACTCGGACCGGCGCGCCTTCGAGGAGCTGTACCGGCGGTACGCGCCGTGGCTGACCGCGCGGCTGCGCGGCCGGTGCGCCGATCCGGCGGTCGTCGACGACGTCGTGCAGGAGACGTTCCTCGCGGTGTGGCGGGGGACCGCCCGCTACCGCGCGGACGTCGAGGGCGCCGACGCGGCCGGCTGGCTGTGGCGGATCGGGTCGCGGCGGCTGATCGACGCGGTGCGCGGCGACGGCGCCCGGGGCCGGCTGCGGCAGGCGCTGGCCCGGCTGCGCCACCGGGACGAGGCCTCGGCGGAGGAACGCGTGCTCGCGGGGGTGGAGCACGGGGACCTCGCCGGGGCCCTGGTCCGGCTCTCGCCGGAGCTGCGGGCGGTCCTCCAGGCGACGGTGATCGACGGGCTGACCACCCGGGAGGCGGCGGTCCTGCTCGGCATCCCGCCGGGGACGGTCAAGACACGGGCGATGCGGGCGCGCAAGCAGCTGCGGGAGGAGTTGGCATGACGGACACCGAAGCCCCGGGGAGCGGCTGGCACGTCGCGGAGGAGGACCTGCGGGCGTACGCGCGCGGCGAGCTGGCGCCGCCGCTGCTGTGGTCGGCCGACACCCACGTCGGCTCCTGCGCCCGGTGCCGGCAGGCGCTGGCCGCGGTCTGCGACCCGGCCGCGCTGGACGCCGGCTGGGACCGCCTGGACGCCGAACTGGACGTGCCCCGGCCCGGCCGGGGCGAACGGCTGCTGGTGCGCGCCGGCGTCGCCGAGCACACCGCGCGGCTGCTGACCGCGACCCCGGTCCTGCGCCGCTCCTGGCTGGCGTCGGTCGCGTTCGTCCTGGCGGCCACGGTCCTGGTGGTGCACGCGGTGGACGGACCGGCCCTGTTCCTGGCGCTGGCCCCGCTCCTCCCGCTGGCCGCGGTGGCGCTGTCGTACGGGCCGGTCCTGGACCCGGTGTACGAGATCGCCGCGGTCGCCCCCACGCACGGCTTCCGGCTGCTGATGATCCGGACGGTGGCCGCGCTGACCGCCTCGCTGGGCCTCAACACCCTCGCGGCGCTGGCCCTCCCGGGCTACGGGCTGCTCGCCTTCGGCTGGCTGCTGCCCGCCCTCGCGCTCACCGCGGCCGGTCTCGCGCTCTCCGCCCGGCTGGGCCCGCTGCTCGGCCCCGGCCTGGTCGGCGGCGGGTGGCTGCTGCTGATGGCGGTGGCGGCGCTGCACCCGGCCCACACGCCGGTCGCGTTCACCGCGGCCGGGCAGTCGGCGGCCGCCGCGCTGGCAGCCCTCGCCACCTTCCTGCTGCACCAGGCCCGCGACCGCTTCGACGCGAAGCCCCACCGAACCTTCCCTGGAGTCTGAGTTGACCACCACCGTCTCCGCCGCGGGCCTCACCCTGCGCTACGGCGGCACCCCGGCCCTCGACGGCGTCTCGCTGCGCCTCACCGACGGCGTGACCGGCCTGCTGGGCCCCAACGGCGCCGGGAAGACCACCCTGTTGAAGGTCCTGGCCACGGCCGTGCCGCCGGACGCGGGCGGCTTCACGGTGCACGGCGAGGACCCGTCCGCCCCGGCCGGCCGCCTGGCCGTCCGCCGCACCCTCGGCTACCTGCCCCAGACCCCCGGCTTCCACCCGGACTTCACGGCCTTCGAGTTCGTCGACTACGTGGCCGTCCTCAAGGAGCTGACCGGCCGGACCGAGCGCCACCGCGAGGTGCGGCGCGTCCTGGACCAGGTCGGGCTCGCGGACGTCCGGGGGCGCCGCATCAAGCGGCTGTCCGGCGGGATGCGCCAGCGGGTGGCGCTGGCCGCGGCCCTCGTGGGCGGCCCCCGGTTCCTGGTCCTGGACGAGCCGACGGTCCACCTCGACCCCGAACAGCGCATGCGCTTCCGGGAACTGATCGCCGAGGCGGGGGAGGGGCGCACGGTGCTGCTCTCCACCCACCAGACCGAGGACGTGGCGATGCTCTGCCACCACGTGATCGTCCTGGCGGGCGGCCGGGTCCGCTTCGACGGCACCCCGGCCGAGCTGACCGCCCGCGCGGCGGGACGGGTGTGGACCGGCACGGAACGCGCCCCGGGCGCACGGGCGGGCTGGCGCACCGGCACCGGGGCCTTCCGCAACGTGGGCGATCCGCCGCCCGGCGCCGACCTGCTCGAACCGACCCTGGAGGACGGCTATCTGCTGGTCCTCGACGAGCGGGACACGGAGGCGGCGGCATGACGACGACACCCGTGGGGCCCGCGGAACCGGCCGAACCGACCGTCCGCGCGGACCGCCCCCCGGCGTCGGTGCTGGCCCTCGCGGTGTTCGAGGCCCGCCAACTCGCCCTCCAGATACCGGTCGCGCTGTTCACCCTCGTGTATCTCGCCTACACCGGCTACGAGTTGTTCGGCCGGGACGAGGGCATGGACGCGTACCCGGTCCTGCACGACGCGGACCGGGCCACCCAGGCGGGCCCCTTCCTCTTCGCGGTGGCCGTGCTGGTGTGCACGCACCGGGCGGCGCTGCTGAACCGGCGGCGCGGTCTGGAGGAGCAGTTCTCGGTCCTCGTCATGCCGGCGCCGCGCCGCACCCTGGCGCACGCCCTGTCGGTGGTGCCGTTCGCGGCGGGTGTGGGCCTGGTGGCGCTGGTCCAGTTCGGGTGGGCGGCGCTCAGGCCGGGCGCGGTGGGCCACGGCTCGCCGGCCGAGCTGGCGGTGGCGCCGCTGACCATGCTGCTGTGCGGGACGCTCGGGGTGCTGCTGGCGCGGGTGGCGCCGTTCCCGGCGGCACCGGTGCTGCTCGTGGCCGTGGTGCTGGTCGTGCAGAGCCTGCTGCCGGAGCACCACGGGGTGCGGTGGCTGTGGCCGACGGTCCTGGAGAACGGCGGTACGCCCGTCCCCGGTGAGCTGCTGGGCCGCCCGGCGGGCTGGCACGTGCTGTACCTGGCCGGGCTGACGGTGCTGGCGGCCTCGGCGGCGGTGCTGGTGGCGGGCGGCAGGGCCCGTGCGCTGAAGGCGGTGACGGCGGTGGCGCTGGCCGCGACGGTGGCGGGGGTGGCCGGGCAGACGCCGGCCGGTTCGGCCTCGCTCCGGGCGGCGCGGCGGGCGGAGGCGGACCATCCGCAGAAGTACCAGACCTGCGTCGAGCGCGACGGCTCCCGCTACTGCGCGTACCCGGACTGGAAGGGCTGGACCGCGGACTGGGCGGCGGTGGTCCGCCGGGTCCGCTCGGAGGCGGGCGGTGACGCGGCCACGGCCCGGCTGACCGTGCGCCAGCGCATCGAGGCGGTCGACGACCTGAGCACGGACGCCACCCTGCCGGTGAGCGCGGCCCGCGGCACCGTCACGGTCGGCACCCAGTGGGGCGGCAACCGGGTGCCCGAGTTCGCGGTCGGGGTGGCCAGGGTCCTGGTGGCGGGCAGCGAGCGCAGGGCACAGGACGTCTGCGACGCCCGCGCGGTGACGACGATGTGGCTGGCCCTGGCCACCGACCCCACCCCGGAGGACACCTTCCGGCACCTGCGCATCGACGACAGCCTCCAGGGCTCGGGCGTGGTCCTCACCCCGGACGGCGGGAGCATGTCGGTCACCGCCCGGCAGACCACGGTCGTCCGCGAGCTGCTGAGGGAGCCGCACGAGGAGATCGCGGCCCGGGTGAGGTCCCACTGGACGGAGCTCACGGCGGCGGGCACCACGGTGGCGGAGGCGGCCCGGCTGCTCGGGGTGAAGGCACCGGAGGGAGCGGACGAATGCCCGCAGGGCTGACGGGCCCGGCCCCGGCCGCCGCCCCTCAGGTCTCCGTGCGGTACATCAGGTCCGTCTCGTGGGTGGTGAAGCCGAGGCGCTCGTAGACCGCGACCGCGGCCTTGTTGTCGGCGTCGACGTAGAGCATCGCCGTCGCAAGGCCCTGTCCGGCGAGGTGGCGCAGGCCGATGGTGGTGAGCGACCTGCCCAGGCCGCCGCCCTGGGCGGCGGGGGAGACGCCGAGGACGTAGACCTCGCCGAGGCGCTCCTCCGCGTGGACCTTGGTCCAGTGGAAGCCGAGGAGTTCGGTGCCGCGTTCGGCCAGGAAGAAGCCGGCCGGGTCGAACCAGGGCTGGGAGACGCGGTCGTCGAGGTCGCGCTGGACGAGGGAGCCCTGTTCGGGGTGGTGGGCGAAGGCGGCGGCGTTCAGGGCGAGCCAGGCCGCGTCGTCCCGGCCGGGGACGAAGGCGCGGACGGTGACGCCCTCCGGGAGCTTCGGGTCCGGGAGGGCCAGGTCCGTCAACGGGCGCCGCATCTGGCGCAGTTCGCGGAAGAGCGTGAGACCGAGGACCTGGGCCAGGTGGCGGGCGGCCGAGTGCCCGCCGTGCGCCCACACCCGCAGCCGCTTGCCGGACGCGGCCAGCAGCGCGTTGCCCAGCGCGCGGCCGTGTCCGTGGCCCCGGTGCGAGGGGTGGACGACCAGCTCGGCGGCCGGCGCCTCCACCGGGTCGGTGTCCTCCAGCTGGGCGTAGCCCACGAGTTCGTCGCCGACGCCGAGCAGCAGGTGGGAGACGCCCTCCCGGGCCCCGCCGCGCAGCTGGAGCCGGCCCTGCTCGGACACCGGCTGCTGGCCGTCGGCCCGGGCGGCCTCCGTGAGCAGGGCGAGTACGGCGCCGGCCTGGTCCTCGGTCAGCGCGGAGTACGTGTCGATGGAACGGGACTGGATGGGCGGCCGTGCGGTGTCGTCGCTGGTCATGCGTACGAGGGTACGGGGCCGCGCGGACAAAGTGGGGGCACGGGCGAAGGTAAAGGACAGGGCAACGGGCAATCAGGAATTAACCATGAAACCCCTGTTGCGCTACGCGCGTTGACTCTAGGCTGCGCCGGACCGGGCCACTTCTCAGCAGACCCACAGGGGGGTTCCATGCAAGCGAAGCCCACACCGTCCGGACGCCGTACGTACGCGCTGCTCGCGTCCGCCGCCGGGCTCGCCACCGCCGCCGCCCTGGCGAGCGCCCTGCCCGCCGACGCGCACGCCGGCAAGGGGCACGGGCAGCATCCCGGGCGCTACCAGGACGTCCAGCTGCTCTCCTTCAACGACCTGCACGGCAACCTCGAACCGCCGTCCGGCTCCTCCGGCCGGGTCACCGAGACCGAGGCGGACGGCACGGCGAAGACGATCGACGCGGGCGGTGTCGAGTACCTCGCCACCCACCTGCGCAAGGCCCGGCAGGGGCACGCGTACTCCGTCACCGCCGCCGGCGGCGACATGGTCGGCGCCTCGCCGCTCGTCTCCGGCCTCTTCCACGACGAGCCCACCATCGAGGCGCTCAACAAGCTCGACCTGGACGTCACCAGCGTCGGCAACCACGAGTTCGACGAGGGCGCCAAGGAGCTCGCGCGGCTCCAGAACGGCGGCTGCCATCCCACCGACGGCTGTTACACGGACAAGAGGTTCAAGGGCGCCGACTTCCCCTATCTCGCGGCCAACGTGCTCGACGAGAAGACGGGCAAGCCGATCCTGAAGCCCTACTGGGTCTGGAAGAAGAAGGACGTCAGGATCGGGTTCATCGGGGTGACCCTGGAGGGCACGCCGAACATCGTCTCCGCCGACGGCGTCAAGGGCCTCACCTTCAAGGACGAGGTCGAGACCATCAACAAGTACGCCAAGGTGCTCCAGCGCCAGGGCGTCCAGTCGATCGTGGCGCTGGTGCACGAGGGCGGCTACCCGGCCTCCTCGTCGTACAACTACGACTGCGACGCGCCGGGCGCGGGCGACGGCGTCTCCGGGCCGATCGTCGACATCGCGAAGAACGTGACCCCGGCGGTGGACGCGCTCGTCACCGGCCACACCCACAACGCCTACGCCTGCACCATCGACGACCCGGCCGGCAACCCCCGCACGGTCACCTCGGCCGCCTCCTTCGGCCGCCTCTACACCGACACCACGCTGACCTACGACCGCTACACCGGCGACATCGCGCGTACGGCCGTGCGGTCGGCGAACCACGTGGTCACCCGGGACGTCGCCAAGGCGTCCGACATGACCGAGCTGATCGGCCGGTGGAACACCCTGGCCGCGCCGATCGGCAACCGCGCCATCGGCTGGATCTCCGCCGACGTCCCCAACACCGGTACCGAGTCCCCGATGGGCGACCTGATCGCCGACGCCCAGCTCGCGTACGGCAGGGAGCTGGACCCGGAGACCGACCTGGCGCTGATGAACCCGGGCGGGGTGCGGGCCGGGCTGACCTACGCGGCCAAGGGGAGCGAGGGCGACGGGGTCGTCACCTATGCCGAGGGCTTCACGGTCCAGCCGTTCGCCAACACCGTGAACCTCCAGGACTTCACCGGCGCCCAGCTGATCCAGGTGCTCAAGGAGCAGGTGAGCGGCAGCAACGCGGCGGCCCCGAAGATCCTCCAGCCGTCCGAGGGGCTCACCTACACCCTGGACATGACGGCGTCCGGCGCGGACCGCGTGGTCACCGGCTCCGTCCGGCTGAACGGCGCCGCCATCGACCCGGCGGCCACCTACCGCGTCGCCACCAACTCCTTCCTCGCGGGCGGCGGCGACGGCTTCACCACCCTGGGACAGGGCACCGGTGACGTCGTGGGCACCGACGACCTGACGGCCCTGGCGAAGTACCTGACGGCCGGTTCCTCGGCCACGGCGCCGATCGCGCCGCCGGCCGCCGACCGGATCACGATCGTGCAGTAGCCACCCGCACCCGTCCCCGCTCCGGGCCCGGTACACGCAGCCGCGTGTGCCGGGCCCGCTGTCGTCCTGCTGGATAAAACCTGGGTGAAGGGGCGTCCAGTTCCCGATTGCGCCTGAAAATTTGTCTTACGTGCAATTCATCGAGGTCTTAGTGAAAATGGCTTTCTGGGGCTCGTGGGTCACGTAATGTTTTCCATGTCGAAAGCGAACGGCGCGGACGGCGGAACGAAGGAGAAGATCATGAGCTTCCACAAGATCGTCCCGGTGAAGAAGACCGAGCGGCCCGCCCCGAAGCCGGTCCAGAAGAAGAAGGCTCCGCAGAAGCCGCAGGTCAAGCGCCCTATCGGTCAGCGCTGAACACCCGACAAGTAGGGAGGGAATCAATATGAGCTTCCACAGGATCGCCCCCGTCAAGAAGAGCCGCAAGCCCGCTCCGGCGCCCAAGAAGGCCGCGCCGCAGAAGCCGGTCGCGAAGCGTCGCCCCGTCGGCGACCAGCACTGACAAAGAATTTACAGACGTAATTCAAATTAATTCACAGGTCGTTGCAGCAGCACGGTAGAGGAACTGTTGCAGAACCACGACAGAGAAGGACAGCACCATGAGCTTCCACAAGATCGTCCCGGTGAAGAAGACCGAGCAGCCCGCCCCGAAGCCGGCGCAGAAGAAGAAGGACTGCAAGAAGCAGCAGCCCAAGCGCCCCGTCGGCCACCGGTAAGCACCGGCGAGCCGTACCCCCTCAGACATCCGCCGGACCCCGAGAACCAGGGAGGGAATCCCCATGAGCTTCCACAAGATCGCCCCCGTCAGGAAGAACCGCAAGCCCGCTCCGGCGCCGAAGAAGGCCGCGCCGCAGAAGCCGGCCGCGAAGCGTCGCCCGGTCGGCGACCAGCACTGAGGCACCCCGTGAGGCGGGGTCACCGGTTGAGCGTGGTCGCACCGGTGGCCCCGCCTCGGCCATGCCCGTACCGACGCCCTCCCCGAAGGGAGTTGTAGACCATGAGAGAGGCCCGCACGGCCTTCCGCCGTTTCTGGCCGCTGACCCGCGGCGACCGCAAGTGGCTCTGGATGATCATCGCGTGCGTGGTGGTGTCCGCCCTCGCCGAGACGGCCGCGATCCTGCTCTTCGCCGACCTCACCGACAACGCCCTGGAGGCCGGTTCGCTGGCCGCCTTCTGGGGACCGGCGGGCGCCTGGCTCGCCGTGGCCGCCCTCGGCGCGTTCGTCGGCTACCTCGGCAACTCACTGGCCACCTGGACCGCCGAGCGCTTCGTGCTGCGGCTGCGCGCCAAGGTCTTCCGGCACGTCCAGGACCTGCCCCCGCACTTCTTCCAGAAGCACCGCCAGGGCGACCTCGTCGAGCGCCTCACCGGCGACGTCGAGGCCATCGAGCAGATGGTGGTGTCCGGGGTCGTCGGCACCTTCTCCGCCGCCTTCTCCGCCGTCTTCTACGCGGCCGCCGCCTTCTGGCTGCGCTGGGACCTGGCGCTGGCCACCTTCGTCCTCGCGCCCCTCTTCCTGGTCGCCGCCCGCCGCTTCTCCGGCCGGATCAGGACCGCCTCCCAGGACGAGCGGGTCGCCGACGGAGCGATCACCTCCGTGGTCGAGGAGTCCCTCGGCAACGTCGTCCTCACCCAGGCCTACAACCGGCGCCGCGACGAGGAGCAGCGGCTCGACGTCGAGGCCCGCGCGTGGATGCGGGCCAGCGTGCGCGGGGCCCGGCTCAGCGAGATGTACGCGCAGTTCGTCGAGGTCGTCGAGACCGTCTGCGTGCTGGCCGTCATCGGCATGGGCGTCTGGGAGATCTCCGCCGACCGCATGTCCCTCGGCGAACTCCTCGCCTTCGCCGCCTTCCTCGGCTACCTCTACCCGCCGATCCGCAACCTCGGCCAGCTCGGCCTCACCCTCACCGCGGCCACCGCGGGCGCCGAGCGCATCGGCGAGATCCTGGACGCCGAGCCCGCCGTCACCGACCCCGAACGGCCGGTCGGCCCCTGGCCGGTGCGCGGCTGGGTCAGCTTCCACAACGTCTCCTTCCGCTACCCGGAGTCCCCCCGCGCCTCCCTGCGCGACGTCGACCTCGCCGTGGGCCCCGGCGAACTGGTCCTGGTCACCGGCGCCAGCGGAGCCGGCAAGTCCACGCTCTCCAAGCTCCTCACCCGCTTCTACGACCCCTCGGCCGGCGTGATCTGCCTCGACGGCGTCCCGATCGGCGACGTGCCCCTGGAGTTCCTGCGCGAGAACGTCGCCCTGCTCCCGCAGCAGACGCTGATCCTGAACGGCACCATCCGCGAGAACATCGGGTGCGGCCGCCCCGGCGCGACCCGGGAGGAGATCGAGCGGGCGGCCCGGGACGCGGCGGCCCACGACTTCGTCGCCGCGCTCCCCGAGGGCTACGACACCCACATCGCCCCCGGCACGGCCGCCCTCTCCGGCGGCCAGCTCCAACGGATCGCCATCGCCCGCGCGATGCTGCGCGCCGCCCCGGTCCTCGTCCTCGACGAGCCGACGGCGGGCCTGGACGCGATCGCCGCCCGCCAGGTGGTGACCCCGCTGCGCAGGCTGATGGCGGGCCGCACCACCATCGTGATCACGCACGACCTGACCCTCGCCCCCGACGCCGACCGCATCCTGGTCGTCGACCGCGGCCGCCTCGTCGAGGCCGGCACGCACGCGGAACTGCTCGCCCGCGACGGCGCCTACGCCCGCCTCGCCCACCCGCTCCCGGAGACGGTCGCGGCGGAGCCGGCGGCCGCCCCGGACGAGACGATGATCCTCAGGTGGTAGCGCCGAGCCGGAGGGTGTAACCCATCCCGCGCACGGTGTGGATGAGCCGCGGTTCGCCGCGGCTCTCCAGTTTCCGCCGCAGGTACATGACGTACACGTCCAGCGTGTTGGACGTCGGCTCGAACTCGAAGCCCCACACGTCCCGCAGGATCCGCTCCCGGCTGAGCACCCGCCCCGGATGCCGCAGCATGTACTCCAGCAGCGTGTACTCGGTCTTGGTCAGGTCCATCGACCGGTCCCCGCGGTGCACGGTCCGCGTCCGCAGGTCCATGGACACGTCGTCGTAGCCGAGGAACCGGTCCGAGCCGGCCGTCTCCGCCACCGGCTCCCGCCGCGGACTGCGCCGCAGCAACGCCCGCACCCGGGCCAGGAGTTCCTCGGCGGCGAACGGTTTCGCCAGATACCCGTCGGCGCCGTTGTCGAGGGCGACGATCCGGTCCCCGACCGCGTTGCGGCCGGTGATCATGAGGATCGGCACGGTGGACCCGGACGCCCGGATCCGCCGCGTCGCCGCCAGCCCGTCCAGGCCGGGCATCTCCACGTCCATCAGCACCAGGTCGGGCTCGCACTCCGGAGCCCCGAGCAGATCGAGGGCCACTCTGCCGTCCCCGGCGAGGAGGGTCTCGTACCCCTCGAACCTGAGCAGCCGGCCGATCCCATCCCTCACGGCCGCGTCGTCGTCGGCCAGCAGAATCTTCCTCGCCATCTGACAAAAGTGTGACGAGGGGCTGTGAGAGGGCTGAGTCAGGGATGTGTAGGGGCTACGGCTGCCTGCTCAGCGAGCGGGGCGGGCGGGTGCTCCAGTAGCGCTGGAGCGCGGTGGCCACGAGGACGCCGACGGCCGCAGGGACGCCCAGGACCAGCAGCAGGAAGTGGTCCGCCCAGCCCGTGAGGATCAGCCCCAGCGAGGTCACGAGCATCACCGGCATCATGATCAGGGCGGTGTTCGTCCCCCACAGCCAGGCCTTGCGCCGCACGGCCCCCCGCAGGATCAGCTCCTCGACGTCCGGGCGCCGCCCCCAGCCGAGGCTGCGCTGCGGGGCGGCGGCCAGGCACAGCTCCGAGACCTCCGCGTAGGGGTCGGTCAGCTGCCAGTCGTCGAGGTGCGGGAGCAGGAAGCGGCGGCCCCGGAAGTCGTACAGGTAGGTGAGCCACCGCGGGGCCATCCGGCCGGAACCGCGCGGGGACGGCTCGACCCTGATGTCGTACACCTCGGACCAGGCCCAGCCGCGTGAGCGGACCGGTCCCTGCCTGGTGATCCCGGTGGCGGTGACCCTGGTGTGCGCCCGGTACCGCTCCAGCAGGACCCGTGCCGCGGTCGCGGCTATCAGCGCCAGCATGAGCGGCAGTCCCCACCGGTGCCCGTCACGGCCCTCGCCGTAGAACCGGCCGGACTGGACGAGGCCGTTCACCATCAGGATCCCCAGCATCAGCAGGTACCCGCCGGGCAGCCCCCGCCGCGTCCGGTACACCCGCTCGAACCCGCCCACGTCCATGTGCCGTGCCCTCCCCAGGCGCACCGAACGGGTGCGCGACTGGAGAGAGAGTAGGCCGGGCCGGGGAGGGGGTGCGGGTCCTACGCGGTCTCCGGCGGAGCCGTGGGCGCTCCCGGCAGGCGTACGGTCGCCACCGTGCCGCCGCCGGTCGCGCGGGCCAGGGCGACCTCGCCGCCGGCCTGCTGGACCGTGCGGGCCACGATCGACAGGCCCAGGCCCGAGCCGGGCAGGGCGCGCGCGCTCGGGGAGCGCCAGAAGCGGTCGAAGACGTGCGGGAGTTCGTCCTCCGGGATGCCGGGGCCGTGGTCGCGGACCGTGAGGACGCCCCGGTCCAGGGAGACCTCGATGGTGCCGCCCTCGGGGCTGAACTTCACCGCGTTGTCGAGGATGTTGACGATCGCCCGCTCCAGGGCGGAGGGCTCCGCCCGGACGAACCACGGCTGGACGTCCGCCGAGATCGTCAGCTCCGGGCCGCGCAGCCGGGCCCGGCGCAGGGCGGCCTCCACGGTGTCCTGGAGCGCCACCACCTGCACGCGCTCACCGCGCTGGCCCTCCGAGCGGGACAGCTCCTGGAGGTCCCCGATCAGCGACGCCAGCTCGGTCATCTGCGCCTTCACCGAGGCGAGCAGCGCCTTGCGGTCCGCGGGCGGGATGGGCCGGCCGGTCTCCTCGCTGCGGGTGAGCAGCTCGATGTTGGTCCGCAGCGAGGTCAGCGGGGTACGGAGTTCGTGCCCGGCGTCCGCGATCAGCTGCTGCTGGAGCTCACGGGAGCTGGCGAGCGACGTCGTCATGGAGTTGAAGGACCGCGACAGCCGGGCGATCTCGTCGTCCGCCTCCTCCTCCACCGGAATCCGCACACTCAGATCCTCGGTCCGCGCGACGTGCTCGACGGCTTCGGTGAGTTCGTCGATGGGCCGCAGTCCGGCCCGGGCGACCGCGAGGCCCGCGGCGCCGGCCCCGACGACGCCGATGCCGGAGACCAGGAGCAGGATCAGGGCGAGGTCGTTGAGGGTGTCCTCGGTGCTCTTGAGGGGGAGGGCGGTGACCAGTCCGACGTAGGAGCCGCTCTCGGTGGGCAGCACCTGGGTCATCACGCGCAGCGCGTCGCCCTCGCCGTCGGTGCCGTTGCGGAAGAAGAGGGTCTCGGTCTTCCCGTCCTTGATGAGTTCCTTGTCGGACTGGGCGACCTTGACCACGCCCGTGGAATCGCCCATGACACAGACCGTGCCGTCCATCTTGACCACCTGGCCGTAGCTGACCCGCAGGCCGGTGGTGTCCTGAACGGACGAGGAGCAGTTGGCGAGGGCGTTGTTGGCCGCCATGATCGCCGGGCCGCGCAGCTGCTTCTGCAGGTCGTTCTGGAGCTGCTCGTACAGCTTTCCCTGGACGATGAACCAGCAGGTCACCGAGACCGCGGCCACCGCGAACGCCACCGCTGCCGCGACCAGCATCGACAGGCGGGCGCGGATCGGCAGGGCGCGGAAGCGGCGGACGAGCTTCTTCACTCCGCGCCGCCCTGGCGCAGGACGTACCCGACGCCGCGCACGGTGTGGACGAGGCGCGGCTCGCCGCCGGCCTCGGTCTTGCGGCGGAGGTACATGACGTAGACGTCCAGGGAGTTCGACGACGGCTCGAAGTCGAAACCCCAGACGGCCTTGAGGATCTGTTCGCGGGTGAGGACCTGGCGCGGGTGCGCCATGAACATCTCCAGGAGCGTGAACTCGGTGCGGGTCAGCTCCACCTGGCGCCCGGCCCGGGTCACCTCACGGGTCGCCAGGTCCATGCGCAGGTCGGCGAAGGTGAGCGCCTCGTCCTCCTCGATCCCGTCCCCCACCGCCGCCGCGTACGAACTGCGGCGCAGCAGGGCACGGATGCGGGCGAAGAGCTCGTCGAGTTCGAACGGCTTGACCAGGTAGTCGTCGGCCCCCGCGTCGAGCCCGGTGACGCGGTCGCCGACCGTGTCGCGGGCCGTCAGCATCAGGATCGGGGTGGTGTCGCCGGCCCCGCGGATGCGACGGGCCGCCGTCATGCCGTCCATGCGCGGCATCTGGATGTCCAGGACGATCAGGTCCGGCTTGTAGGCCGTCGCCTTCTCCAGGGCGTCGGCGCCGTCCACGGCGACCTCGGTCTCGTACCCCTCGAAGGCGAGGCTGCGCTGGAGGGCTTCGCGTACGGCGGGCTCGTCGTCGACGATCAGGATGCGCTGGGGTTCACGGTCGCCATCGGCGGGGCTCATCGCTCGCGGTTCCTCAAGGTGCGGTGGTTCGTGGTCGGGACGCCTCTCAGCCTCGCATGTTTCCGGGCTGTCGGGTATGTGCGCCGTTGGGACGGAAGGGCCCCTAGCCGCGGACCAGGGTCATGCGGCTCAGCGGCACCTTGCGCTGGTGCGGACGGGCCGCGGACGTGCGCAGGCCCATCAGCTGCGGGGCCGGCGCGACCTCCGGGGCGCGCGGGGCCGGGGCCGCCGCCGCCTCGGTCGGTGCGTGGAGTTCGTACGCCACCGCGAGGGCCAGGCCGATGCCGGACGCGCCTTCACGGGCCACCGAGTGCGAAACCTGATTGATCATGACGTACTCCCTGCCTCTGGTACCGGGTCGTTCAGCTGGTGGAGCCCGCCCGCAGCTTGGCCAGGTCGGACTTGACGGTGTTGATCGGGATGGCGAAGCCGAGGCCGACGCTGCCCGCGTCCGAGGAGGACGAGGATGAGCTTGAACTGGCCGAGTACATCGCCGAGTTGATGCCGATGATGTTGCCGCCGGCGTCGATCAGCGCGCCGCCGGAGTTGCCCGGGTTGAGGGACGCGTCGGTCTGGATCGCCTTGTAGGTCGTGGTCGACGAGCCGGTGTCGCCGTTGAACTGCTGGCCGCCGAAGGAGAACGGCCACTGGCCGTCGCCGCCGCTGCCCTGGCTCTGCTGGTCCTGGCCCTCGTCGGTGGAGACGGTCACGTCCCGGTCGAGCGCGGAGACGATGCCGCTGGTGACGGTGCCGGTCAGGCCCTCGGGCGAGCCGATCGCCACGACCGTGTCGCCGACCTGGACGCCGTCGGAGTTGCCGAGGGTGGCGACCGACAGGCCGGAGGCGCCCTGGAGCTTGATGAGGGCGAGGTCCTTGGAGCTGTCGGTGCCGACGACCTCGGCGGTGTAGGACTTGCCGTCGCTGGTCGTCACCTTGATCGACTGGGCGCCGGAGATGACGTGGTTGTTGGTGACGATCTCGCCGTCGCTGCTGATGATCACACCGGAACCGGTCGAGGTGCCGTTGCTGAGGGTCGCGTTGATCTCGACGACGGTGGGGCTGACGGCGGCGGCGATCGTGGCGACGTCGCCCTTCTTGCTGGAGGGCACCACGCTGGTGGTGGTGGAGCTGGACACGGTGTTGTTCTTGCCGGTCAGCTCCTGGAAGGCGTACGCGGTGCCGCCGCCCACCGCCGCCGCGACGATCGCGACCGCGGCCAGCAGAGCTATCGGGCCCCGGGCGCGCTTCTTCTTGGCGTGGGCCGAGTGCTCCGCGTCGGGCTCGACGGCGGGGAGGACGGTGGTGCCGCCGTCGTAGCCGCCCTGGCCGCCGTCGGCGGCGAACGCCACGGGCTCGGCCACGGGCTCCGCCACGGTCGGCTGGTGGGCGGGCGGGGGCGGCCACTCCGGGTTGACGGGCGAGGAAGCGGGCTGCTGCTGGGGGTACGCGCCCTGGTAGGCGTCACCCTGGGGACCCTGCGGGTTCTCGTACTCGCCGCTGCGGCGGAAGCTCTCGGTCATGACAATTAGCTTGTCCCGCGACGATGAGAGCTTCCTGAGTGCCCGCTGAGAACGCAGCGAGAAGCTCGTTTGCCCGAAATAAAGACGCTTCTCGCAGGTCGGGCGGGGTTCTCAGAAACGGTTCATGAAGTCTTTGCTGTGGTTCCTGTGGAGAGTGCGGACGCCGGGGGCTGGCCGCACCCGCACGAACCGCGTACCACCAGCCGGGAGGGAAACGTCTTCAGGCGTTCCCGGCGCGAGCCGGCCACGCGCAGGCCGTCGTCCAGGACCAGGTCCACCGCGGCCCGCGCCATCGCCGGGCGGTCCGAGGCGATCGTCGTCAGCGGCGGGTCGGAGAGCGCCGCCTCCTTGATGTCGTCGAAGCCGGCCACCGCCAGCTGTCCGGGCACGTCGAGGCGCAGCTCGCGCGCCGCGCGCAGCACGCCGAGCGCCTGGTCGTCGGTGGAGCAGAAGATCGCGGGCGGCCGGTCGGGACCCGACAGCAGGTCCAGGGCGATCCGGTACGCGTCGTACCGGTTGTACGGCGCCTCGAACAGCCGGCCCTCCGTGGGCAGGCCCGCCTCGTCCATCGCCCGCTTCCAGCCCTCGACGTGGTCGGAGACCGGGTCGCCGACAGAGGGGGTGTCGGCCGTGCCGCCCATGCAGGCCACGTACTCGTACCCGTGCTCCAGCAGGTGCCGTACGGCGAGCTGGGCGCCGCCGAGGTCGTCGGTCACCACCGCGACGTCGTCGATCGCCTCCGGCCGCTCGTGCAGGAGCACGACCCGGGCGTCCCAGGCCTCGATCTCCGCGGCGGCCAGGTCGTTCAGCGCGTGGGAGACGAGGATGAGGCCGGAGACCCGCATCCCGAGGAACGCGCGCAGATAGTGGACCTCGCGCTCGGCGACGTAGTCGGTGTTGCCGACCAGCACCATCTTCCCGCGCTCGGACGCCGCCTGTTCCACCGCGTGCGCCATCTCGCCGAAGAACGGCTGCCGGGCGTCCGGGATGATCAGGCCTATGAGGTCGGTGCGCCGCGAGGCCATCGCCTGGGCGACCCGGTCGGGCCGGTACCCCAGCTCCTTGATCGCGGCGAGGACACGCTCGCGCGTGGCCGGGGCGACCGGCCGGGGTCCGTTGTTGATGACATAGCTGACCACGGCGGTCGAAGTCCCCGCCAGCCGCGCCACATCGTCCCGAGTCACCTTGGCCACGCGCGGAGTCTACGCGGATGGACCCGCTCTGGGCAGGGCATATCGATGCTTCGCTTGCGGAAGCAATGCCCCGCCCGGGCGACGGTCATGCCTCGGACGTACGACCGTTGTACCTCGGCTACGCCTCGACCGCGTCGAGGGCCGCCGATGCGTCCGAATCGTCCGTGTTTGCGGGCTCGGTCCTGGCCTTCGCCTCGTCGCTGACCCGCTCGCCCTTCTCGGGTGTAACGAATCGATAACCGACGTTCCGGACGGTTCCGATCAAGGACTCGTGCTCGACGCCGAGCTTGGCGCGCAGCCGTCGTACGTGGACGTCCACGGTCCGGGTGCCGCCGAAGTAGTCGTAGCCCCAGACCTCCTGGAGCAGCTGTGCGCGGGTGAAGACCCGGCCGGGGTGCTGGGCCAGGTATTTCAGCAGCTCGAACTCCTTGAAGGTGAGGTCGAGGACCCGGCCCTTGAGCTTCGCGCTGTACGTCGCCTCGTCGACCGACAGGTCGCCGTTGCGGATCTCCATGGGGGAGTCGTCGGCGACGATCTGCTGCCGGCCCATGGCCAGCCGCAGCCGCGCCTCGACCTCGGCGGGGCCCGCGGTGTCGAGGAGCACGTCGTCGATGCCCCAGTCGGCGGTGACGGCGGCGAGGCCGCCCTCGGTGACGACGAGGATCAGCGGACAGCCCGGACCGGTCGACCGCAGCAGCTGACACAGGCTGCGCACCTGCGGCAGATCGCGGCGGCCGTCGATCAGGATGACGTCGGCGCCCGGGGTGTCGACGAGGGCGGGGCCTTCGGCAGGGGCGACCCGCACGTTGTGAAGGAGCAGGCCGAGGGCCGGAAGCACCTCCGTCGACGGCTGGAGGGCGTTGGTCAGGAGCAGCAGAGAACTCATATGTCTGGTTCCTCCTCGGTCCCTGCGAGGACAGTGTGCAACGACTCTGTGCTGCGCTCCCGAGGCTCCGTACCTCCACGGTCACCTGTGGTTTCCCGTTTCGTATACAACGCTTCCGAAAGCACAAAAGGACCCGGGGGCTGCGCTGCCCGAGTCCTCTGCCCAGCAGAATAGCCCACATGAGCAACGGTCCGGCAGGTCATGTGGCACGTTCCACCGTTCGTCCGAACTGCGAGACGAGCAGAAGCGCCTCTATACGGACGTTTCTGCGCACCACCGACGGGATTTCCATCGATTCCGTATACGATCCGGCCGCATTCGTATACGACAACTCCCCGCCACCTTCCCGTGATCTCGTGTTCGTCATTTCCCACGGTTTCACCGGTGACGCGGATCGGCCACATGTACGCCGGGTGGCATCGGCTCTGACGCGTCACGGCGCGGTCGTCACCTTCTCCTTCCGCGGCCACGGACGCTCCGGCGGGCGCTCCACCGTCGGCGACCGCGAGGTCCTCGACCTGGCGGCGGCGGTCGGCTGGGCGCGCGGCCTCG
Organism: Streptomyces sp. NPDC104367; assembly: GCF_055583825.1. Classification (NCBI taxonomy): domain Bacteria; kingdom Bacillati; phylum Actinomycetota; class Actinomycetes; order Kitasatosporales; family Streptomycetaceae; genus Streptomyces; species Streptomyces sp. NPDC104367. The sequence goes on from NZ_JBVJND010000032.1 coordinate 52,303, forward strand.
GGCACACGCGCGTGGTGAGCGTCGGCTTCTCGATGGGCGGCTCGGTCGTGCTGCGGCACGCGGCGCTGTACGGCGGGGTGGACGCCGTCGTCTCCGTCTCCGCGCCCGCCCGCTGGTACTACCGCGGCACCGCCCCCATGCGCCGCGTGCACTGGCTCATCACCCGCCCCGAGGGCCGCCTGGTCGGCCGCTACGGCTTCCGCACCCGGATCCACCACCGCGAGTGGGACCCGGTGCCGCTCTCGCCGGTGGAGGCGGTGCCGAGGATCGCCCCCGCCCCGCTGCTGATCGTGCACGGCGACCGCGACGGCTATTTCCCCGTCGACCACCCCAGGATGCTGGCCGCCGCCGCGGGCGGGGGCGCCGACCTGTGGCTGGAGCCGGGCATGGGGCACGCCGAACACGCGGCGGACGAGGCCCTGCTGGCGAGGATCGGCGACTGGGCGGCCCTGCGGGCGGGCTAGCCTGACCCTGTACACAGCCGACCGACTGATACTCCGAGACCCTTCCGAGGAACCGCATGCCCAAGGTGACGGTGCGCTACTGGGCCGCCGCGAAGGCCGCGGCCCAGGTCGCCGAGGAGCCGTACGACGCGGAGACCCTCGCCGAGGTCCTGGACGCGGTGCGCTCACGACACCCCGGGGAACTGGCGCGCGTCCTGCGGCGATGCTCCTTCCTCGTCGACGGTGACCCCGTGGGCACCCGCGAGCATGAGACGGTACGGCTGGCCGAGGGCGGCACGGTCGAGGTGCTCCCGCCGTTCGCAGGAGGGTGAGCGAGAGCATGACCAACCAGCCGCCGTACGAGGGTCACGACCCGTACCAGCAGCAGGCCCCGCAGTGGGGACACGGGGACCAGCAGCAGCATCAGGACTACGCCACGCAGCAGTGGCAGGGCCAGACGTGGGAGACGCAGACGCACGCGGCGGTGCCGTCGGCGGCGGAGACCTCTTACATGCCGCAGCAGCCGCAGCAGCCGCAGCAGCCGCAGCAGCACCCGCAGCAGTCGCACCAGCCCTACGCGGCGCCGCAGCCTGCGTACCAGGCCCCCGCCGCCCCGTCCGCGCCCGCCGCCGCGCACACCCCCGCGGCGGCCGCCGCTCCGGCCGCTCCCGCCGCCGGCTACGGACCGGCCACCCTCTCCGGCAACGCGCGCATCACGGACGCGCAGCGGGCCCGGCTGGAGGGCCGCTCGCCGATCATCGAGCCCGGTATGCAGCCCGCGCTGCTCACGGCCGCCCTGGGGCTGCTCCTCGCGGTGGCCGCCCCGGTCTCCTCCTACGCCCTCGCCGTCCCCCTGGTGATCCTCCAGGCCGTGACGGCGGCGGGCTGGTTCCGGCTCAACGGCATGTGGCCGGCCCGGCAGGGCATCGCCCTCGCGTTCCTCGGCGGGGTGGCGGCCGACGTGGCGGTGCTCGTCGCCGGCCGCGACCAGGCCCCGGCGGCGATCCTCGGCCCGCTGGGCGTCTGGGTGCTGCTCTCCCTGTTTCTCCAGCTCCGCTCGCACGCGGACCCCGACACCCGGATGTACGGCCTGATGGCCACGGTCGCCTCCTCCGCGCTGACGATCATCGCGACGGGCTACCTGGGCGCCGACCCCGACGCGGTGTCGGTGGGCGCGGCGGCGGTCGCGGTGGCGGTACTGGCGAGGGCGCTCCCGCTGCCCACCCCGGTCTCCGTGGCCGTCGCGGTGCTCGCCGCGGCCGGCGCCGGCATCGCGGTGGGCAACATGACCGGCCTCGGCACGAAGGGCGCGCTGATCGGAGCCGCGGCGGGCGCGTGCGCCCTCATCGGCCACCGCGCCGCGAGCTACGACTACCCGTCGCGGTTCGTCCACTTCACGGCGGGCGTGGCGCTGCCCCTGACCGCGGCGGCACCGGTGGTCTGGGCACTGCACTAGGGGCTCCGCCGGGGTCCGGCCCGGCGGCGGTCCGCGGTCCCGCTCTGTCACAGCTGCTCGACAATTCCGCGCCGGGCCGCCGTCGCGCGGTTAGCGTGGCCGGGATCGCCAGGACACCGCCGACCCGGGGGACCCCACCACATGCGCGCCCTGCGAATACTGCTGATCCTCGTCGTCGTACTCGGCGTCCTCTTCGTGATCGTGGACCGAGTCGCCGTGCACTTCGCCGAGGGCGAGGTCGCCGACAGGCTCCGGACCTCGGAGAACCTCGCGACCACCCCCGAGGTCACCATCAACGGCTTCCCGTTCCTCACCCAGGTCGCGGGCGGCACCCTGGACGACGTACAGGTCGGCATCGAGGACTACGACGCCGGCACCGGCACCGGCGGCAGGACGATCCGTATCGAGGACCTGGACGCCGAGATGAAGGGCGTCGCCTTCAGCGGCGACTACAGCTCCGCCACCGCCGAGTCCGCCACCGGCAGCGCGCTGATCTCCTACGCGGAGCTGCTGAAGAACGTGGAGTCGGAGCCCACCGACATCGGCCTCGGCTTCACCGGCCGCGTCGTCGGTCTCGCCGACGGCGGCGACGGCAAGATCAAGGTGACCCTCGACATCACCGTCCCCGGCGTGGGCGCCCACCAGAAGGTGACCGTCCTCAGCACGGTCACCGTCAAGGACGACACCGTCCAGGTGCACGCCGACAACCTCCCCAAGCTCGCCGGGGTCAGCCTCGTCGAGAACCGCTTCCGCCAGGCCTCCGACTTCCGGCAGGCCATCGACCAGCTGCCGGGCGGTGTGAAGCTCGACAAGGTGGAGGCCGTGGCGGACGGTGTGAAGATCGGCGTGCGGGGTTCGAACGTCCGGCTGGCCGGGTAGGAAGCGGCACGGCGGCGGCCGGTGCGACGTCCGCCGCGACACGGCCGGGCGTCCGACAGGCGAGACGGCGGTGTCCGTACCGTAGATGTGACGACGGCCGCAGCGGTCCGCCCGCCCCGGCGGCACGCCCGCGCAGCCGCATGTATCCCATAATCCGGACGATCGTGTCTCAACATACGACATGCCGGTGACATGCCCGGCAGTCCGTCCCTACGATCGAGGCCATGAAGCGACAGGCGGATCTCACGAAGCGGCGGGCAGTCGACCTGTGCCGCGTCGCCGCCATGCTCTGTCGCCCCTTCTGACGTGGAGGCCGCTGCCTCCTCTTCCCCCTGCCCTCCCATGCCGAGGGCATCCGTGCGCGCCGACCCGTGCGCCGCGCACGCACCCGCACACGCACGCCCCGCCGCAACTGCCCCGGAGGAGAAAGAGCATGAGCCGCAGCGACGTCCTGGTCGACGCCGACTGGGTCCAGGACAACCTGGACAACCCCGAGATCGCGATCGTGGAGGTGGACGAGGACACGTCCGCCTACGAGAAGAACCACATCAGGAACGCGATCCGCATCGACTGGACCAAGGACCTTCAGGACCCGGTCCGCCGCGACTTCATCGACCAGGAGGGCTTCGAGAAGCTCCTGTCGGCGAAGGGCATCGCCAACGACACGCTGGTGATCCTCTACGGCGGCAACAACAACTGGTTCGCGTCCTACGCCTACTGGTACTTCAAGCTCTACGGCCACGACAACGTCAAGCTCCTCGACGGCGGCCGCAAGAAGTGGGAGCTGGACGCCCGCGAGCTGGTCGAGGAGGTTCCGGAGCGCACCGAGACCACCTACACGGCCAAGCCGCAGAACACCGCGATCCGCGCCTTCCGCGACGACGTCGTGGCGGCCATCGGCTCCCAGAACCTCGTCGACGTCCGGTCGCCCGACGAGTTCTCCGGCAAGCTGCTCGCCCCGGCCCACCTGCCGCAGGAGCAGTCGCAGCGTCCGGGTCACGTCCCGTCCGCGCGCAACATCCCGTGGTCCAAGAACGCCAACGACGACGGCACCTTCAAGTCGGACGACGAGCTCAAGGAGCTCTACGCCGAGGAGCAGGTCGACCTCGCCAAGGACACCATCGCCTACTGCCGCATCGGCGAGCGCTCGGCCCTGACCTGGTTCGTCCTGCACGAGCTGCTCGGTGTCGAGAACGTCAAGAACTACGACGGCTCGTGGACCGAGTACGGCAGCCTCGTCGGCGTCCCGATCGAGCTCGGCGCCAACAAGTAGGACCCCCGGCAACACCCCGGCAAGACCTCAGACCGACCTTTCAAGACCCCATCCCCAGGAGTACGACATGTGTGGAGCGAAGGCCGGCGGCCCGGACCCCTCGACGATCAAGCCCGGTGAGACCACGATCCAGGGTCAGGTGACGAAGGACGGCGAGCCCGTGGTCGGCTACGTCCGCCTGCTCGACTCGACCGGCGAGTTCACCGCGGAGGTCCCCACCTCCGCCACCGGACAGTTCCGCTTCTACGCGGCCGAGGGCACCTGGACCGTTCGCGCCCTCGTTCCCGGCGCCACCGCCGACCGCACGGTCGTCGCCCAGCAGGGCGGCCTGGCCGAGGTCGCGATCGCGGTCTGACAGCAGCACCCACGGCGAAGGGCCGTGCCCGCGGTGGTGACCGCGGGCACGGCCCTTCGCCGTACCCGCGCCCGACCGGCCCGCCCGTCCTACCCTGGATGCATGCTGGCACGGCGCCGTCGCGTGTACTTCGTCATGATGGGGGTCTGCATCGGGCTCTTCGTCCTGGCGTGGGCGGTCGTGCGCATCTGGTCGGTGCCCGCCGCGGTCGGCATGTGCGTCGTGGCCATGGTCATCCCGCCGCTCGCCGCGGTGGTCGCGAACCGGCGCGGCCCGGACGACCGCTGGTGGGACGACCCCTCGGGCGACCCGCAGTCGGACGAGTGGTGGGACGAACTGGACGGCAAGAAACGGCCGCGCCAGTGACGGCGGGCAGCGGCCGCGTCAGTAGACGAGCGCCTGCGCCCCGTCGGCCGTCGCCTCCTGCACGAACACCTGTGCGCCCGCGATCCGCACGCCCTCGATGACGTCCTTCTCCGTGATGTCCCGGCGGGCGGCGCACTGCGTGCAGAGCGTGAGCGTGCCGCCGGCCAGGATCGAGTCGACCAGGTCGGGCAGCGGGGCCGCGTGCGGCAGCTCGAACTCGGCGGCCCGGCCCGGCAGCGCGAACCACGCGGACTCCCCGGTCAGCCACATCGACACCTCGACACCGCTGGCCACGGCCACCGCCGCCACCGTGAACGCCTGCGAGCACCGCTCGGGAGCGTCCGCCCCCGCCGTCACCTTGATCACGAGCTTCTTCGCCATACGGAGAGCCTAATCCGGGTCACGGCCGGTGCTCCGCCCGCTGGTGCCGGCGCAGCAGCACGCCGGCGTCGGCGGCCGCGCCGTGGTCGTGCGCGGCCCGCGCGGTCTCCCGGCGGCCGTCGAGGTCACCGCACTCGGCGCAGCCGGGCACGGGTCTGGGCGGCCGGCTGAGGTCCTCCGGGTCCGGCGGCACGGCCCACGCGCGGTCGTTCGCCGCGCGCACCCCCGCGCTGATCCGCTCCCGGTCGGTGGCGGGCCGCAGCCCCGCCGGATCGGCCTGCCACTCCCGGCCGCCGCCGACGGGACGTAGTGTCGCGTACGGCCCCGACCGGTCCCGGTACTCGCCGACCTGACCGGTGGCGGTGTCGTAGAGCAGGGTTCCGGGCTCCATCGCATTCGCTCCTTTCGTCCAACATCTATGCGAAATGAGAGAGTTGGACTACTCTGCGTATCGAGGCTGCTACGAGAGCGGCCCGGAAGCCCGGTAGGCACGCCGACGGCGAGCGGTTCTTACGCTTTTCCCGGCCCGGTCAGCCCTTCTTCAGGTACGCCGCCAGCTTGCCGATGAGCCGGGCGGCGTCGTCCAGGCCGCGGGCCGTGTCGCCCAGGTCGCCGGCGAGCAGCTGCCGCAGGGCGTGCCCCTCCTCCTGGCCGGGGGCGTCGGACCAGGGGCCGGGCACGGTCGTCCCCCGGTACCCGACCGGGTCGCCGCCGCGCACCGTGCGGTAGCCGGTGAAGTCGGCGGCGCCCGGCGCGGGCCCGGCGGCCGGGGTTTCGGCGGCGAGGAACTGGACCCGGGAGAGCTGGGTCTGGTCGGAGCCGTGGTTGCCGGTGATGCTCAGGCGGTAGCGGGCGTAGGGCGCGGGGGAGGCGACGGAGTACTCCTTCGTCTCGTGGCGCTGCCGGAAGTGTTCGCCGCCGCGGGAGTCCAGGGTGGTCCAGTGGGTGCCGTCGTGCGATCCCTGGAGCTCCCACTCCTCCGGGTCCCGGTCGGGCGCGTCGTTCGCCGACGTCAGCCGGTACCCGGCGACGGCCGCGGGGTGGTCGAGGACGAAGTCGAGCTCGGCGGTGTCGTCGTTGGCCAGCCACTTGCTCCGGGCCCTGCTGAGCAGGTTCTCCGCGACCTCGCCCACCATGTCGAACTCGTCGCTCGCCTCGACGCCGGTCACCGAGCGGGTGATGTCGCGCAGCTCGCCGACGGGCGCGTGCCCGGCGGCCGGGCCGGTGGGGCCGAGGACGACCGAGGCGGAGGTGGAGCGCCGGTCGGTCCAGGAGACGCGCTCCACGGGCGCCCCGCCGTCGTCCAGCAGCAGCCGCAGCTCGCCGGCGGGGGACCAGCCGCGGTCGTCCCCCTCCTCGGTGGTGAACCGGTGCAGCGGAACGCCGGCCGTGCCCTCGGGGTAGGCCCAGCGGTCGAGGAGGGTGCCGCGGTACTCACCGGCCGTGCCGTCGGCGGCCCTGCGGTGGCCGAGGAAGCCGGACAGGTCCGCGCGCAGGCCGATCGCCGCCTCGGCGCCGTCGGACCCGCGCCAGGCCAGCTGGGCGGGCACGGCCCGCTCGCCGCTGTCGATGTGGAGGAGCAGCCGGGGACCGCTCTGCCAGACGGCGGAGCCGTGGGCGCGGAACTCGGTGCCGAAGGCGACGACGGACCGCCTGGCCGACAGGGCCGCCATGGCGCGCTCCGAACGGTCCTGGTCGTGCGCGGGCGCCACGGTGACGGCCCGCAGCCGCAGCAGCCCCTCCGCGCCCTCCGGGTTGCGCACCTCCAGCACGTTGTCCCCCGTGCCGAGGAGGTCCCCCGGCACGGCGAGAACGGTGACCTGCGGGTCGCCGGGCCCGTCGGCCCCGGGTGTCGCCAACTGCTCCGCGAGGGCTTTTCCGTTGAGGAGGACGTCCATCGGAGCACCCGTGCCGAGCACGGTCACCGCGACGACGGCCTCGGTGATCTCCTCCCGCTCGTCCACCGTGAAGTCGACCCTGATGTGCCCGCCGGAGCCCAGTGCCAGGTGCGAGGGGGCGATTCCGCAGCGGTGGTGGGCGACCACGGCGTTCGACAGCCGGGCCGGGCTGGTGGAGAAGTCGGCGAATACGGGTTCCATGCGTGTCCCTACGTCGTCCTGGGCGTACCTGTGCGGCGGGGGCCTCGCGACCCGCGACTCTCCGGAACGTAGTGGGCGCCACTGACAACAGGCAGTGAAATCAAGCGACTTGGGCCTGACGGGGCTATTCCTGGACGGGCTCGCCGCCGGTCCGGCCCCGGGCCGGCGCGTACGCGGCGGCCGCCACCGCCGCGAACGACCGCAGCAGCGGGTTCCCGTCCCCCTCCCGCCAGGCCAGCACGGCCCGGCTCGGCGGCATGTCGGCGACCGGTACGACCGTGAGGCCGTCGCCCGGTGCGTGGCCGGCCAGGGTCATGCCGACCGTGCCGTTCCACAGGACCGCCTGCCGGCACTCCTCGACGGTGCGCACCACCGGGCCCTCCCGGTGCCGGCCGCCGTTCCAGTACGACTGCCAGAGCGGGTCCGTGCCCTCGGGGAACCGGAACCAGCGGCGGTCGGCGAGATCGGCCAGGCACAGGCTGCCGCGGCGGGCCAGCGGGTCGTCGGACCGCAGCAGGGCCCCGACCGGGTCGGCCCGCAACTCCCTCACCACCAGCCCCGCTTCGTCGAACGGCGCGCGGGTCAGCGCGATGTCGACGGCGCCGGTCCGCAGCCCGCACGTGGGGTCGGCCAGGCCGGTCCCGCGGACGCGGATCTCGACGCCCGGACGGCGCTCGCGACAGGCGCGGGCCAGCCGCCGTACGCCCGGATCCGCGCTGTCGCCGAGGAGGCCGACGGTGAGGACGGCGCTCCCGGCGGCCGCGGCGACCCGTACCCGCAGCAGGCCGGCCCGGTCGAGGACCGCGCGGGCCTCGTCGAGGAGCACCGCACCCACCGGGGTCAGGGCGACGCCCGCCGGGGAGCGTTCGAGGAGCCGCGCCCCGGTCTCGGCCTCCAGCGCCCTGATCGCGCGGCTCAGCGGGGGCTGGCTCATGTGCAGCCGGGCGGCGGCCCGGCCGAAGTGGAGTTCCTCGGCGACGGCCACGAAGTAGCGCAGCGTGCGTAGCTCCATGCTGCGACGATACCGATCGGGTATCGGGCCGGCGGAACAGGTCTTGGACGGGCCGGCCGCCCGGGGCGTCGAATCCCCTCATGACGGCGTACTGGGTTCTGGCAGGTCTCCTCGCGCTCTTCTACCTCTACGGGGGTGGACTGAAGGTGCTGCGGAGCCGGGAGCGGCTGCGGCCGATGATGGCGTGGGTGGACGGGATGCCGATGGCGGCCGTGCGGGCGATCGGGGCCGTCGAGGTGCTGGGCGCGGCGGGGCTGGTGCTGCCGCCGCTGACCGGGGTCGCGCCCTGGCTGGCGGCGGTCGCGGCGGCCGGGTTCACGCTGCTCCAGGCCGCGGCGGTCGGGGTGCACCTGAGGATGGGGGACCGGCGGGTCGCCCTCAACGTGGTGCTTCTCCTCGCAGCGGCGGTGGCGGGGGCGGCATGGCCGGCGGTGGTGTCCTGATCGTAATTAATCGTTGTACAACTCACCGAGTTGACCGTGAGTCTCCTGTGCATCGCGGATCAAGGAAGTCCGCGTTCCCGTTGCGTACAGGGGGGGGACTTGATGGACAAACAGGAAGCCGCACCACCCGGAAGACCCGAGGCGGAGCAGCCCGTCGCCGTACCGCCCCGGCGGCGTGGCCGTACCGCCCTGCTCATCGCCGCGGCCACCGTGTTCGGCGTCGCGGCCGGAACGTGCGCCGGCTACGTCGTCCAGGCCGGCCGGGAGCCCACGGCCCTGCCGCCGCTCTCCCAGCCGTCGCTCGCGCAGGCGAAGGGCGCCGGCCCCGAGCCGCTGTCCGCCGCCCAGGACCGGAAGGTCAAGGCCGACGGCGACCTGCGCAAGCTGCTGCTGAGGAAGCCGGCCGGGGCGCGCGAGGGTCTGGTCACGGTCGGCGACGACGGCTGGATGGTCCTCGCGGACTACGCCGAGACGTTCGACCATCCGGCGATCGCCTTCCGGGCCCTCGTCGGGGACGACGAGTTCCGCCGGGCGGCGGTCGTGGACTGGCGCGAGGGCAGCACGTACAGCGTGCAGATCCGGCTGGTCCAGTACCGCCAGGAGGAGACGGGCACGGAGGCCGCCGACGCGGCGGACGACGGCAACTACTACGCCCAACCGGCGGACGACTACGACACCGAGAGCTGGCCGGTACCCGGCACGGGCGACGGCATGGCGTACGTGCACACGAAGCCCGACACGTCCTACGGCGTGGGCATCTACTCGGCGGAGGCGCACGCGTGGCGCGGCGACATCGAGATGCAGATCTGGATCGACGACACCAAGCCGATCCCCAAGGCAAAGGTGCTGGACCTGGCCACACGGCAGATGGAGCAGCTGTGACCGACACCCCGAGAACCACGACGGCCCCCGACCCGAAAACACCGGAACCCCCAATTACGGCCCCTGAGGTCGCCGGGCCGGAGACGCCGGAATCCCCGATCACGGACCCTGAGGTCGCCGGGCCGGAGGCGCCGGAGCTGTCGGCCGCCGAGCCCGTGTCTGCCGCATCCGTGGCCCTCGGTGAGCCGTCGGGTGGTATCGAGCCCGACGGTGGCGATGCGGTGCCCGGCCCGGGCGGTGCCGACGCCTTCGTACCGGCCGCCGACGCCGACGCCGACTCCGAGGCCGACGCCTTCGTACCGGCCGCCGCCGACGACGAGCGGCGCCGGAGCGGGCGTCGTGTCGGTGCCGTCGTGGGTGTCGTGGCGGTCGTCGGGGCGGTGATCGCCGGTGGGGTGTACACCGGGGTCACCGTCAGCGGGGCGGATCGTGCTGCCGGGGCGCCGGTGTGGCGGCTCCCCGCGGCGGCCAGTGACGCGAAGCCGGCCGCGGGTACCGGTCTGCGGGGGATGCTGCTGCCGTACGACGGCGACACGTACGGGCGGGGACCGGACGTCGCCGGGTTCGGGTCGGACGTCGAGCTGTCCGGCCGGGAGGCCACCGCGCTGCGCAAGCAGTCGGTCAAGGACCTGCCGCGTTCCCAGCGGCGGGAGCTGGAGCGGCAGATCGACCGGACCCCCGTCGAGAGCATGGTGATGCGCAGCTACGTGTACAGGGCCGGGGCACCCGGCGACGAGTTCGCGATGGAGTTCGCGCTGGACCGGATGGGCAGTGAACGCACGGTCCGCTCCGTCGCCGGCGTCCAGAAGCAGTTCCTCGACGCGCTGAAGGTGTTCCGCGAGGGCCCGGAGATCAAGGGCTTCGAGGACTCGACCGCCTGCTTCCTGCCGCCGGCCGACTCGGCCGAGAAGCTCGACATGATGGTCTGCTCCGGCTACGTGGGCGACGTGCTGGTCACCGCCACGGCCCTCGCGGCCAAGCCGCTGGACAAGCAGACCGCGGCGGACATGTTCCGCGCACAGCTCGAACGCATCAAGGAGCCGGGGGCGGCCGTATGACCACCGACGTGAACCAGCAGGAGTCCGCGGCAGCCGACGTCCCGGAGCCGGAGTCCGGGCCCGGGACAGATCCCGCCCTCGACCCCGACCCCGCCCTCGACCCCGACTTCGACCCCGACCCCGACCTCGACCTCGACCTCGACCTCGACCTCGGTTTCGAGCCCGAGGTGAAGGACCGGCGGGTGCTGCGGGCCGCCCTGCGCTGGGTGTCCGCCGTGGCCGTCTTCGCGGTCGTCGGGTCCGGTACGGCGTACGGCATCACGCGCCTCGACCGCACCGACGTACCCGGTCTCGCCACCCGGTCGGACGGCCGCTGGGACTACCCCGTCCTCGTGAGGCCGCCGCTGCCCTCCGGCAGCCCCGGCGCGAACGACGACGCCGCCAACCCGGCCGGCGCCCACTTCGCCGACCTGCGCGAGCTGGTGCTGCCCGCACCGCGCGGCGCGACGGCCGACACCGCGCTGGAGGGGACGGACGGCTGGCTGCCGACGAAGACCTTCCTCGCGGAGTTCGCCGCCGGCGAGGACCGCGACGACCTGCGGCAGAAGCTCGTCGACAACGGCCTGCGGCACGTCACCGCCCGCGGCTGGACCACCACCGACGGCACGCACACCCGGATCTACCTCCTCCAGTTCGGCACGGCCGCCACCGCGGAGGACCTGCTCAACCAGCAGCTCCTGAGCAACGCGATGCCGACCTACGCCCTGCGCGACGGCGACGTGTACGACTTCGACCACGAGTTCCCGGACCGGGCCCGGATCGACGACGTCCTGCTGGCGCCCTACGCGGAGTCGGAGCCGTACGGCTCCGAACAGGTCCGCCAGGCCTACCTCGCCTCCGGTGACGCCCTCGCCCTGGTCGTCCAGTCCCGCAAGGGCGGCGCGCTCGCCGTCCCCTTCCAGCAGACGGTGACCCTCCAGAGCGAGCTGCTTACCTGAGCCCGAAGGGGTGCACCTCGCCAGGAGTCCCGGGCCCCGGCCGCGTAAGCTGGGGCCCGGCTCTGTGTACGTGCACGCCCACCCTCGCTCAAGGAGCACTCGTGGAACTCTTCTTCGAAACCCTGCTGGTCCTGGTCTGCGTCGGCGTCATCGCCTTCGCCGGGCTGACCGTGAAGAAGCTGTACCAGGGCCAGCGCTGAACCACCCCCGTCCAGGAACCGTCTAGGAAACCGCCGCCATGATCGAGATTCCGTCCGACCTGCACAAGGACCTCGTCCCGCTCGCCTTCCTGCTGGGCGACTGGGCCGGTGCGGGCGTCCACGACTTCCCGGGCTCGGAGAAGTGCAACTTCGGACAGGAGGTCACCTTCAGCCACGACGGACGGGACTTCCTGGAGTACCAGTCCCGGACCTGGGTGCTGGACACCGACGGGAACAAGGTCCGCCCGCTGGAGACGGAGCACGGCTTCTGGCGCATCGACGGCAACCGCAGGGTCGAGGTCACGATGACCCGCGACGACGGCGTCATCGAGATCTGGTACGGCGAGATGGCCGACCAGAAGCCGCAGATCGACCTGGTCACGGACGCCGTGGCCCGCACCGCCGCCTCCGCGCCCTACAGCGGCGGCAAGCGACTGTACGGCTACGTCAAGAGCGACCTCATGTGGGTGGGGGAGAAGCAGACCCCCGAGGTCGAGCTGCGCCCGTACATGTCCGCCCACCTGAAGAAGGTCGTCACCCCGGAGGACGTCGAGCGCTGGGCGAAGGCCCTGCCCGACGACATGCCGGACGACGGCATCGCGTTCTTCAAGTAGTCCCGAACTTCGGAAGTGGTTCTAGACTTTCGGTGTGGTGAGCACCGACTGGAAGAGCGACCTCAGGCAGCGCGGCTACCGGCTGACGCCGCAGCGGCAACTCGTGCTCGAAGCCGTGGAGACTCTTGAGCACGCGACCCCCGACGACATCCTCGGCGAAGTGAGGAAGACCGCGTCGGGGGTCAACATCTCGACGGTCTACCGGACCCTGGAGCTCCTGGAGGAGCTGGGGCTGGTCAGCCACGCCCATCTCGGGCACGGCGCGCCGACGTACCACCTCGCCGACCGGCACCACCACATCCACCTGGTCTGCCGCGACTGCGAGAACGTGATCGAGGCGGACGTGACGGTGGCCGCGGACTTCACCGCCAAGCTGCGGCGGGAGTTCGGCTTCGAGACGGACATGAAACACTTCGCGATCTTCGGGCGTTGCGAGGACTGCACGCTGAAGAGAGCCAAGGCGGCAACCGTCCAGAGTTCAATTACCGAGTCGTAGGCTTATCCGTATGAAGAGCCCTCTGCTGTCCCTGCCCGGCGCCGTAGCCGCCGAGGGCGTGGACGAAGACGTCGCCGCGCACTACGGCGACCTGTTCCGCGAGCAGCGCGCCCTGGCCGACGGCGCCGGTTTCGTCGACCTCTCCCACCGGGGAGTCGTCACCGTCACCGGCGAGGACCGCCTCGCCTGGCTGCACCTGCTCCTCACCCAGCACGTCAGCGAACTGCCCGTCGGCGAGGCGGCCGAGGCGCTGATCCTCTCCGCGAACGGCCACATCGAGCACGCGCTGTACCTGGTCGACGACGGCACGACGGTCTGGGCCCATGTCGAGCCCGGCACCCAGGAGGCGCTGATCGCCTACCTGGAGTCGATGAAGTTCTTCTACCGGGTGGAAGTCGCCGACCGCACCGCCGACTTCGCCGTCGTGCACCTGCCGGCCGGCTCCATCGCGGAGGTCCCGGCGGAAGCCGTCGTCCGCGAGACGGCGTACGGCCGTGACCTCTTCCTGCCCCGGGCCGGCCTGGAGGCGTACGCGGAGAAGACGGGCCCGGCCGCCGGGATCCTCGCCTACGAGGCGCTGCGCGTCGAGCACCACCGGCCGCGGCTCGGCTTCGAGACCGACCACCGCACCATCCCGCACGAACTGGGCTGGATCGGTACGGCGGTGCACCTCCAGAAGGGCTGCTACCGGGGCCAGGAGACCGTCGCCCGGGTGCAGAACCTCGGCAAGCCGCCCCGCCGCCTGGTCTTCCTCCACCTGGACGGCAGCGAGGTGCACCTGCCGCCGGCCGGGACCGAGCTCCGGGTCGCGGACGAGGGCGAGGACGGCCGGAGGATCGGCTTCGTGACGACGTCCGTACGGCACTACGAACTCGGCCCGGTGGCGCTGGCGTTGGTGAAGCGCAACGTCCCGGTGGACGCCCGCCTGGTGGCGGGCGGCACGGCCGCGGCCCAGGAAGTGATCGTCGAGCCCTGACGGGCCGGGTGCCGTGGATTCGGCAAGCGCGCTGCGGGGCGGGGCGTTGCCACTTCATAATTGGCAACGGGCAGCGACCTCTTGGACACGGTGCGCAGGTGTTCGACCCGGCCAGCGGCGTGCCCGGGGAGGCCGCCGTGACACCGCAGGAAGAGTTCGCCGAGGCGCTGCGCGTCCGCAGGGAGGCCGCGGAGCTGTCCCTCGGCGAGCTGGCGACGCTGGTCCACTACAGCAAGAGCTACCTCAGCAGAGTGGAGAACGGCCTGCGGCCCCCGGGCCGATTACTGGCCGAGCGCTGCGACACCGCCCTGCGCGCCGACGGCGCCCTCCTCGCCCTGCTCCCGCCCGGCACCGAACCCCGGGAGAGACCCGGCCGCCCGGAGCGGTCCGTGACCCCACCCGGCCCCGACGCGCCCCCGCGGACCCCGGCCCCGTCCGCCCTCGCCTCGCCCGCCCGGCCCAGCGGCTACGGCGCCGACTTCGACCAGCACATCCGCCGCGGCGACACCCGCCACCTGCTCGGTGAGATGTACGAGGCGGGACAGCACTACCAGGCCGCCTACGAGGCCGCCGGCGGCGACCCGCGGGCCCGCGCGCACGCCGTCGTCCGCCTGGCCCGCCGCTGGTCCGACCCCGGGCAGGTCGACCGCGACCTGCTCTTCCGCGTCGACGCCTGCCTGGCCGCGCTGGCGGACCGCGAGGACACCCGGTCCGTGGAGCTGCGGCTGCGGCTCAGCGCCCACCGCGCCAAGAAGCTCGCCATGGCCATCGGCGACGACACCGCGCTCACCGGCGCCGAACCCCGCACCGGCGCCCGGCTGGCCCGCCAGACCCTCGCCGAGCTGCGGGAACACGGGCGCCGGCCGTTCACGGCGGGCGCCGGGGGCATCAGCGACGAGACCCGCTGCGAGGTGCTCACCGAGACCCGCTGGGCGCTGTACGACTTCGAGCCCGCCCGCAACCTGCTCGCCCTCTCCACCGAGCTGCGCGACACCGCCGTCCGCTCCCACTCCGCCTGCTTCCAGGGCGAGGGGCTGACGGCCCTCGTCATCGACCAGCTGCGCACCGGCCGGGTGCCCGCCGCCGAGGCCACCCTCAGCCTGCTGCGGGAGTACGCAGCGCGGCACCGCAACCGGCTCGCCTACTGGCAGCAGCGCACCCTGGACGCCCTGATGAGCCTGTGGCGCGGGGAGTTCGACGCCGCGGGGGAGTGGATCCTCGGGGAGGCCGGGAAGGTCGCGGCCGGCATGGAGACACGGCTGTCGATGCCCGCCGACACCCTCAGCCAGACCGTCCTCGGCCAGGAGTACTGGCTGCGCTACGAACAGGGCCGGCTGGCCGAGCTGTTCGACTCCCCGCGGATGGCCGGCGTCCAGCGCCGCGGCTACTTCCCGGTGTGGCGGGCGGGTCTGGCCCTGGCCCTGTGCGAGACCGGGCGGTACGAGCAGGCGGTGGACCAGATACGGGCGTTCGCCGCCGACGCCGACGGGTTCACCCGGTTCCCGCCCAGCGGCTGGGCCCTGCCCACGGCCGCGCTGCTCGCCCAGGCCTGCGCCGACCTCGCCGAGCGCGCGGACCGCCGGAGCGAACTCGCCGCGTACGTGACGCCGTTGCGCGCCCTGCTCGACGCGCACGGCGACGAGCTGGTGCTGGCCGGCTGGCCCACCGTGCTGCTCGGCCCGGCCGCCCGCTTCAGCGCCCTGCTCGCCCTGGTCGCCGGCGAACCGGAGACCGCGCTCGCGCACACCGTCCGGGCCGCCCGGCTGGTCCGCCGCTCCCCGGCGCAGATGGCCCGGCTGCGGCTCGACGAGGCCCGCGCCCGGCTGCGCACCGACTCCCCGACCGCGCGGACCGCCGCCCACGACCTGGCCAGGACCGCGCTCGGCACGGCGGAGGAACTCGGCATGGCGGCCGTCGCCCGCGACTGCCGCGCGCTGCTCACATCTCCAGCAGAACGGTGAACGGCCCGTCGTTCGTCAGCGACACCCGCATCTGCGCCCCGAACCGGCCGGTCGCCACGGTGGCCCCCAGCGACCGCAGCTGAGCGACGACCTCCTCGACCAGCGGCTCGGCCACCTCGCCCGGCGCCGCCGCGTTCCAGGTCGGCCGGCGCCCCTTGCGCGCGTCGCCGTACAGCGTGAACTGGCTGATCACGAGCAGCGGCGCGTCGACGTCGCTGCACGACCGCTCGTCGGTCAGCATCCGGATCGACCAGAGTTTCCTGGCCAGTTGGGCCGCCTTCTCCTTGGTGTCCGCATGCGTCACGCCGACGAGGACGCACAGTCCCTCGCCCTCGATCGCGCCCACCGTCTCGCCGTCCACGACGACATCGGCGCCGTCCACCCGCTGTACCACCGCTCGCATGCGCACCATCATGCCCGGTGCCCCGACGGCCGCCGCGGCGGGCCCATTTTGGATCCTTGACCTCCCGACTAGGGCCGTTCGGGGGCACTCGGTCACATTGCGGGCACTTGGGGTGGCACGATGCTTGCACACGCCGGTCGAGGGGACGGTAGAGGCGTATGAGCACACCGAGCACCGGGCGACTGGAGACGCAGACCAGCCCACAGGGACTGCACCGGCCGCCCGCACAGCGCGCCGAGGGCATCCCGCTGCCCGCCGAGCAGCCCGAGCACGACCTGACCCGGCTGAGCCTGCCCGAGCTGCGCGTGCTGCGCCGGGACGCCCAGCGCGACGAGGCCGACCTCAGCTACGTACGACGGCTGCTCCAGGGCCGGATCGACATCCTGCGCGCGGAACTGGCCCGCCGCTCCCCGACGGGCGCGGCCTCGGTCGTCGACCGCCTCCCGGAGATCCTCACCGACGCCCCGGCCCGCCACCGCTCCTCGGCCCGCCACGTCACCCTGGGCACCCCGCACAACGAGGAGTACGGCCGCCTGGCCGCCGACATGCTGGCCGAGGTCGAGCTCTCCGACCTCCAGGCCCGCACGGACCCGGAGCTGACGGCGGCGATGGGCCGCCTGGTCCGCTACGAGCAGGAGGTGTCGGGGCGCCGCCAGCGCCTCCAGCGGACGGCGGACGATTCGAGCGGCGAGATCGCGCGGCGCTACCGGGAGGGCGAGGTCCAGGTGGACGACCTGCTGACCTGAGGCCGGGCCCCTTCGGGGGCGCGGGGCACCGCGTGGGGAGCCCCGTCCGCCCGCACCCGAAATTGATTCGGCACCCCCCGTACGCACCACCTACCGTGCTGCTATGACCGACTCCGTCGAAGTCCGCCCCATAACCGAATCCGAGTTCGAGGACTGGCTGCGGGCCCTCGCCACCGGTTTCCTCCGCCGGCCCGCGCTCACCCCCGACCAGATCGCCGCCCGCCGCAGCCAGTTCGTGCCGGGCCGGCTCCTCGGCGCCTTCGACGGTCCCCGCTGCGTCGCCACGTTCCGCTCCTTCGACCAGGAACTCACCGCCGTCGGCGGCGCCGCCGTGCCCGCCGACGCGATCTCCAACGTCACGGTCACCCCCACCCACCGCCGCCGCGGCCTGCTCACCCGCATGATGAGCCAGGACCTCGCCGCGGCGAAGGACCGCGGGGACGTCGTCGCGACCCTGATCGCCGCGGAGTACCCGATCTACGGCCGCTACGGCTTCGGTCCGGCGACCTCGCTGACGGAGTGGACCGTCGAGGTCCCGCGCACCGGCCTGGACCCCCGCTGGTCCCGCCCGGACGACGGCGCCCGGATCGACCTCGTCGACGCCGACGACATCCGCAAGATCGGCCCCGACCTGCACGAACGCGTCCGCCGCGGCACGCCCGGCGCGGTCAGCCGGAACGGGCTGTGGTGGCAGACGCACACCGGGGCGGTCCGCTTCGACCCCGACTGGACCGAGCCCTTCTACGCCGTGTACCGCACCGCGGCCGGCGAGGTCGAGGGCATCGTGTCGTACGAGTCGGACGACAACTGGCACGACAAGCAGCCGCACAACACGGCCGACGTGAACTGGCTGCTGGCCACCACCCCGGCGGCCGAGCGCGCGCTGTGGCACTACCTGTGCTCGATCGACTGGATCACCAGGGTGAAGAGCGGCTGGCGGTCGCCGGACGACCTGCTGCCGCACTACCTGCCCGACCCGCGCGCCGCGCGGATCGCCACCCAGGCGGACTGGCTGTGGGTGCGGATCCTGGACGTCGTACGGGCCCTGGAGGCGCGGACGTACGAGACGGCGGGGTCGCTGGTGCTGGAGGTGGCGGACCGGCAGGGGCTGGCCGGCGGCCGGTTCCGGCTGGACGCCTCCCCCGAAGGCGCGTCCTGCACCCCGACCACCGAAGCCCCGGAACTCGCGCTCGACATCGCCGAGTTGGCGAGCGTCTGGCTCGGGGACCAGTCCGTGACGCGGTTGCACGCGCTCGGGCGGGTCCGGGAAGCGCGAGGGGGCGCCGTCCGGGAGGCCGACGCCCTGCTGCGCGCGTCCGGGCGGCCTTGGTGCCCGGACGTCTTCTGAGACGGCCCCCTTCCTTCCGGCGGCGGTGCCTGAGCCGGCTCGGCCGACGGTGGTGACGGTGCTGACAGTTGCCGATGGTGCTGATCCGTAGCGAGCTGTTCAGTTGTGGCTGTGCGGGTCTGCGTCCGTGTTCAGTTGGCGGTGTTCAGTTGTGGCTGTGCCGCTGTGCGTGCGCTGGTCGTGCGCCTCGACGGCCGCCCTGGTTGTCCGGGCTCCCGGCTCCCCTCCGGAAGGGAACCCGATCGGCCAACCGCCGAGGAAGTTTGACCATGTTGCAAGAGTTGGCGACCAACTCCACTGTACTTATCTCCGCTTGGAAGCGACTCATAACCACCTTCCCGTGAACTGCCGAAAGATGGCGGGAAGTTGTACTGTTTGTCCGTGGACCCCGAACACGCCTCCGTCAATGGGCGGAAGAGGTCACAGCGGCCTCAGGCGTCACATCGCGAGGTGGCCGACGAGCTGCGCACCCGGATCAGGTCCGGGGTGCTGCGGCCGGGCCAGCGCATGCCCACCCAGGCCAAGCTGGCCGACGAGTTCGGCGTCGAGCGGGGTGCCGTACGGCAGGCGCTGCGCATCCTCCAGTCGGAGCACCTGCTCACCAACGTGTCGAAGGGCGCCCCCGCGACGGTGGCCCCTGATCCGGGCCCGGTGCGGTTCGCGGTCGGCCCGGAGGCGCCTCCGCAGCCCACCACGGTGGCGCTCGCGCCCCGGATAGAGGCGGCCTTCGCCTCCCCGCACGTGCGGATCGACGCGCTCTGCCTGACCTCGGTCTCCCTCAACCTGGCGCTCGGCGAGCCGCTGCGGCTCATCCACGCGGGGCGGCTGGAACCGGCCAAGATCGACGTCCGGGTGATGCTGCCGAGCCGGAACATCGACCTCGCGTTCCCGGCCGCGGTGGACACCGGCACCTCCGCCGAGGGCGTGGTGCACAACCGCTGGCTGGCCCAGCGCAACGCCCAGGGCCAGGTGCTGCGCCACAACCTCCAGGCGCTGCGCGCCACGCACGGCATCGACGTCCATGTCACCTTCCGCGCGCTGCCGTTCACGCCACCGGTGAAGCTGTACCTGCTCAACGGGGTGGAGGCGCTGCTCGCGTACTACACGCTCAAGCGGGAGGAGCGTGAGATCGACCACGAGCACCTGGAGATGTACGACGCCGAGGGCACGAGGTCGATGCTCTTCGCGTTCGAGCAGGGCGCGGGGCTGCGGGACACCACGTTCGTGGAACAGTCCACGCTGTGGTTCGACGCCCTGTGGGACACCATCAGTTCGGACCTGCGGCTGACGTCGCGGCCGTCCTGACCCGGTAAGGCGCCGCCAGGCTAGAGGGCGGGACCGGTGAGCAGCACGGCCAGCAGGACGGCGCCGGCGGAACTGACCGCGGGACTCTTGGCCTTGACGCCTACGGTGAGCAGTGTCAGACCGATAATGCCAGTGGCACCGTACTTCCACTGGACGAGCTGTTCGAAGCCGACGACGAACACGGCGGAGAGAAGAGCGAGGGCGGGCATGGTGGTTCCCCCATCGTCGGGAAGCAAAGCTTCCACCAACTCAACCGAGTTGGCAACCAACTTTGATTATGTTGTCCCCAGTTGGTAACTACTTATAACCAATCTTCAAGCAACTCCCACCAGATGGCCCAGAGTTGTAGCGTTTGGTCGTGACTCAGGAGAACGTGGCAGTGAACGCCGGCAGTACACCTAGGGAGATCGCCGACACCCTGCGGGAGCGCATCCGCACGGGCGACCTCAAGGTGGGCGACCGCCTGCCCACCCAGGCCGAGCTGGCCGAGGAGTTCGGCGTCGAGCGGGGTGCCGTACGGCAGGCCCTGCGGGCGCTCCAGGACGACGGTCTGCTCAGCAGCGTCAGCCGGGGCAGCCCGCCGCGCATCGCCGAGGCGCCCGCGCCGTCCCACGAGGAGCCGCAGCCGACGATGGTCGGCCTCGGCCCCCGCCTCGCCGAGGCCTTCACCTCCCCGCACGTGCGCATCGACGCCGCCTGCCTGACCGCCCAGAGCCTGATCCCGGCACTCGGCGAACCCCTGCGGATGATCCACGAGGGCCGGATCCGCCCGGAGCGCATCGACGTCCGGATCCTCCTTCCGAGCCGCGACATCAACCTCGCCTTCCCGGTCCCGGTCGAGGGCGACGGCGACACGGTGCACCGCCGCTGGCTGGACATGCGCAACGCTCAGGGGCAGGTCCTGCGCTACAACCTCCAGTCACTGCGGGGCACCCACGACATCGAGGTGCATGTCACCTTCCGGGCCCTCCCGTTCACCCCGCCCGTCAAGCTCTACCTGCTCAACGGCACGGAGGCACTGTTCGCGTACTACATGGTCATGCGCAGGGAGGAGCAGACGGACACCGGGCCGCTCGACATGTACGACGCGGTGGGTTCCGAGTCCCTGCTCTTCTCCTTCGAGAAGCGGGCCGGGCAGCGGGACGCCGCGTTCGTGGAGCAATCGCAGAAGTGGTTCGACGCCCTCTGGGAAACCATCACGACGGACCTGACACTCTCCTAGTGACTTCTGATGCGACGCAGACTGAACCGGTGGCGGCCAAGAGCGAGAACACGACCGAAGAGCTCACGGAACTGATCGGAAGTGCCCGGGTGGTGCTCTGGGACTTCGACGGGCCGATCTGTCGTCTGTTCGCGGGCCACTCCGCCGAGGGGGTGGCCCACGAGCTGGTGGAGTGGCTGGAGAGCCGCGGACTGCGCGGCCTGGTCACGGACACCGAGCGCGAGTCCCTCGACCCGCACCTCGTGCTGCGCGCCGTGGACCGCCGGCACCCCGGCAGCGACCTGGTCGCGGAGCTGGAGGAACGTCTCACCAAGGAGGAGCTGCGGGCCACGTCGACAGCGATGCCGACGGCGTACGCGGACGTCCTCATCCAGACCTGGCGGGCCCGCGGCGCGCGCATGGCGGTGACGACCAACAACTCCCCGCGGGTGGTCCGCGCCTACCTCGACGACCGCGACCTCACCCCCTGCTTCGCCCCCCACATCTACGGCCGCACCCAGGACCTGCACCGCCTCAAGCCCGACCCGCACTGCCTCAACCGCGCCCTCAGCGCGATGGGCGCCGCCCCCGCCGCGGCCCTGATGATCGGCGACTCCCCCACGGACCTCGAGGCGGCCGACCGGGCCGGTGTGCCCTTCCTGGGCTACGCGCGTAACGGAAGGAAAGCCGAGCTTTTGACCGAAGCCGGGGCGGGCTGTGTCGTCGGCTCTCTGAAGCCGTTGCTGGAGCTGCTGCGGACCTAGGCGGCGAGTGCCGCACCGGCCGTCGCCGCCTGCGGGCCCAGGCGGTCAGGGACATCAGCAGACTCGCGGCCCAGAAGACCAGTTGACCGAGGTTGTCGATCTGCACACCGATCCCGAGCATGTGGACAGTCATGGACGATCCGCGACTGCCGCGGCGCCTGCGCGCCATCACCCGGGCCCACACCGGTTCCCTGCGCACGACGCTGGACCAGCTCCGCACCGAGAAACTGGTGCCGGAGATCGATCTGACCATTCGCCACACCGAACTCACGCCGACCTTCAAGCTCTATGTCATCAACCACAAGGAGGTACTGCACGGCTTCTACGAGCCGATCCCGCGGACGGTGATCCTCGAGGACGGCACTGAAGTGGAAGCCGTGGATGTGCTCGGCCTCGGCGCGACTCTCACCCACCACGTCCGGGACGGGGATCCGGACTCCGCGGGCTCGGTCTTCGTCGACAACGCGACCCGGTGGTTCGACTCGGTGTGGAGGCTGCTCGCCTTGCAGCCGTAGCGTTCCGGTGATCCGGAGGGGTCTCCGCTGCGCTAGAGTCCCGATCCATCTGAGCAACCGCTCGGTCGCGTGCGTATGAGTGGACGGCCGAAAGGGCCTGCCTCGGACGACCGCGCCGACGGGCGACCGTACAACTGGGCGACCCTTCACCCGCCAGGGTCACTCCGGCGTCCCTCGACTCGTGTCGTGCCTCACCTGGCCATACCGTTTCCCTGCCCGATCCACGCGACAACGCGCGTACCACCCCCCCGGAGCGACCAGTGGGTGCACCGTCTGTCCCCCCTGTTGCCACCGGGAGTGACACTGGCAGGCCTCTGCTCGATGACGAGTACGAGGCGTTTCTCGGTCACGCGGCGGAACGGGGGCTGGCGAGCAGCGGCTTCCACAACCAGAACTACGTTCTCCCCCTGACGGAGCCGATGGCCCGGCTGCTGGGTCGGGAGACGGGCACCGCCGTGACCGTTCGGGTGCGCAGGACCGATGTCCTCTCCGTGGTGATCCGGACCTGGGACAACGAGGCCCGGATCCTGCGGGCCATCAGGGGCGCGCTGCCCCATGTCCCCGAGTGCCTCCTCGAGGGGAATCGCTTCACCATCCACAGCTTCGTGGAAGGCGTCCCGCTTTCCAGCGTCTGCCCGAACGGCAAACCGGTCGACGCCGTCCTGGTGAAGGAACTGGCGGGCCTGTTCGCCCAGATGACCCAGGTGCGCGGTACGGCACTGCCGCCGTTGCCGCCGCAGTGGCCCCGGAACCACTCGGACAGCCAGGGTTTCCTGCGGACACTGGCACGCCTGGCGGACGTCCAGATCCGCCAGGCCAACGGGGCGGCCTTCGGCTGGCTCTTCGCCGCCCTGGGCATCCCCGAGGACGCCCTGCTGCGCTTCGCCGACCGTGTTCCCGCGCTGACCCGGCGTCCGTACGGTCTTCTCCACGCCGATCTGCATCGCGACAACCTGATCACCTCGCCGGCCGGCGGACCGCCACTCATGTGCGTGGACTGGGAGCTGGCCACCTTCGGCGACCCGGTGCACGACCTCGCGACCCATCTGGTCCGGATGCAGTATCCGTCCTTCCAGTGGGACGAGGTCGTCGAGGCCTGGGTGGACGCCATGCGGGCGGTGCGGCCCAACGCGGCCCACGGGGTGCACAAGGACCTGCGCCACTACGTGAGCTTCGAGCGGGCCCAGTCCATCTACCCGGACGTGATGCGGGCCGCGAAGTCCCTGGAGGAGTCCTTCGACGAGAAGGATCTGCGGCAGGCGACGGCGGCCGTCCGCCGTGCGCTGGAAGCGGGCGCCGAGCCGCTGCGGTTGCGCACGCTGCCGGGCGAGCGGGAGATCGAGCAGGTCCTGTTCCGCTGGGCCGCCTCGGCGCCGGCCGGTGCGGCCGGCCGGCGCGGCCGCACCGCGGAGGTGATCGACTGGCGACAGGACCGGCGGGTCCCCACGCACCCCGACTTCCCTCACTCCGCCGTGCGCGCCGCGCTCTTCCTGGAGGGCACCGCACCGGCTCGCCAGGTGTTCAAGGGCACCGCGCACCTGAACTCGGTGATTCGGGTGCCGGGCACCGGCCTGCCCGTGGTCGTCCGCCGCAAGGTGCCGCACGTCCGGCGCCTCGAGCGAAGCTATCTCAGCGAGCACGCGGTGCTGCGCGCGATCGAACGCTCCCGCGCCGCTGTGGCCGCGCCCCGCGTCCTGGCGCTGGGGGAGAGCCACCACTCCCACTATCTCTTCGCCCACTCCCGCGAGCGCTTCGCCATCCACACCTACGAGGGCCCGGCCGACACCGACCGTGTCCCCGACCATCCCGTCAACGGCCTCCGCCCGCACGAGGCGGATGCCCTGGTCGACCAGCTCACCCAGCTGACCCGCGTCGACTACTCCGAACTCGACCCGGCCGCCGACGAGCACGGCTTCTCGTTCTACACCTGGCTCAGTGACCAACTCGTCGCCCTGGTCGGCAAGCTCCCCATGGAGTCGCGGCAACTGGCCCGCTTCCTGGGCCTCCCCGACGCCGGCCGTCTCCGTGAGATCCTCGCGCGGCACCGCGTCAGCCACCGGGCCCCGGCCCTGCTGCACGGCGACCTCAACCCCTGGAACCTGGTCCGCCGCGACGACGGTCTCGCGCTGACCATCATCGACTGGGAGATGGCGCTGGTCGGCGATCCGCTGCACGACCTGGTGCGGCACATGCATCTGACGCCGACCCGGCCGGAGATCCGCGACCGGATGTTCAGGCGCTGGGAGCGGGGGCTGAACGACCGTTTCACCCGCGACTGGCAGCGCGACTGGCGGGTCTACCGGTGGATCGAGATCGTCCGCTCCGCCTACGTGGACCTGGACCGGCTGATCGCCGGAGCCGACCTGGACGCGCCCAACGTCCGCCGTGCCGTGGACTCGTACGCCATGACGCTGGCGGCGGCCAAAGCCGCCCTGGGCCTGCCCGCCCGCGCCGCCGCGAAGCCCTATCTCGCGCGCGCCCTGGCCTAGGGCCGGGGACAGGGACAAGGGCGGTGGCGGTCCGCGCCCGGCGTCGAGCTGCACGTGTCGTTCCAGGAAGGCGTGGCGAGGCGTCCGCGCCGGCGGCGGGCGTCCTCGGCCCGGCCGCCCCTGCGTAGGCTCGACCCATGGGTGAGACGGGCCTGCGTGAGCGCAAGAAGCGGCGGATGTACGAGGACGTGTCGGACATCGCCGTGCGGCTGTTCCTGGCGAAGGGGTTCGACGCGGTGTCGGTCGCCGAGGTGGCCGCCGCGGCCGGCATCTCCAAGCCGACGCTGTTCCGGTACTTCCCCGCCAAGGAGGACCTGGTCCTGCACCGGATCGCCGACCACGAGACGGAGGCCGCGCGGCTGGTCGCCGGCGCCGACTCGCCGGTCGGCGTGCTGCGCGCGCACTTCCTCGCCGGACTCGAACGCAACGACCCGGTCACCGGCCTCAACGACCACCCCCAGGTGCTCGCCTTCCACACCCTCCTCAACAGCACCGCCACCCTCGTCGCCCGCCAGCACGCCTACCAGGAGCGGTCGGAGGCCGCGCTCGCCGAGGCCCTCGGCGGCACCCCGGACGCCCGGCTGGCCGCCGGCCAGATCATCGCCGTACAGCGGATCCTCGCGCGGGAGAACTGGCGGCGGATCGCGGCGGGGGAGCGGGTCGAGGAGGTGCGGGCGGACGCGGTGCGGGCGGCGGAGCGGGCGTTCGGGCGCCTGGAGCGGGCGTTGGCGGACAACGACTGAACCACGGTAAAAAATGTAACCGGGTCACTGTTTCTCGTCTACGCTGTCCCCATGCAGCGGGAACTCGACCTCGAACGCGCCTACCACGACACCTGCCGGGCCGCCCTCGCCCGGATGGTCGAGGACGCCGTCGAGCACGTCGTCACCGGTGAGGACGTCTCCGCCTCCGGCGCCGACGCCGAAGTGCTCGGCCACCGGCTGCGCAGCCGCGCCAAGGAGATGCGCGAGCTGCCCGAGGGCCCGCTGTTCTTCGGCAAGCTGGAGTTCGGGGCGCGGGGAGAGCACGCCGGGCAGAGCTACCGCATCGGGCGGCTGCGGATCAGCGAGGAGCCGACCGCCCCGCCCCTCGTCGTCGACTGGCGCGCCCCCGTCTCCCGCGCCTTCTACCAGGCCGGCCCCGACGACCCCCAGGGCGTCGCGGTCCGCCGCCGGTTCGGCTGGGCCCCCGGCAGCCGCGGGGACTCCGCCGACCTCACCGGGATGGAGGACGAGCGCCTAGGCCGGGGCGAGTCCGGCACCGGGACCCTGCTCACCCGCGAGATCGAACGCCCCCGCGTCGGCCCCATGCGCGACATCGCCGCCACCATCCAGCCCGACCAGGACGACCTGGTGCGCGCGGCCCTCGCCGACTCCGTCTGCGTCCAGGGCGCCCCCGGCACCGGCAAGACCGCCGTCGGCCTGCACCGCGCCGCCTACCTCCTCTACACCCACCCCCGGCGCATCCGCCGCTCCGGCCTCCTCGTCCTCGGCCCCAACCGCACCTTCCTCTCCTACATCTCCGAGGTCCTGCCCGCCCTGGGCGAGACCGGCGTACGGCAGGCGACCCTCCCGGAGGAGATCGGCCGGCACCCGGCCACCGGCACCGACCCCGACCGCACCGCCGCGCTCAAGCACGACCTCCGGATGGCCGAAGTCCTGCGCCGCGCCCTCTACTCCCACGTCACCACCGACGCCGTCGCCCCCCTCTCGCTCTCCGACGGCACCTACACCTGGCGGGTGCCGGCCGGCCCGCTGGCGGCGATCGTCGCGGCGGTTCGGGAGGAGGAACCGCCGTACGCCGTCGGACGCGAGCGGGTGCGGGGGCGGGCGATGCGGGCCGTACAGATGCAGGCGGAACGGCGGGCGGGGCCGCAGCCGGGCGCCTGGACCCGGCGCCTGGAACGGTCGCGGGCGATGAGCGCCTACCTCGACACCGTGTGGCCCAAGGTCCGCCCGGAGGAGGTGCTGGCCGGACTCCTCACGGACGCGCAGACGCTGGCACGGGCGGCCGACGGCCTGCTCACCCCCGCCGAACAGCGGGAGCTGCGCTGGACCCGGCCGCCGCGGTCCCACAGGTCCGCCCGCTGGTCACCCGCCGACCTCGTGCTCCTCGACGAACTCGCCGGGCTCGTCGAACACCCCGAGGGCTACGGCCATGTCGTCGTCGACGAGGCCCAGGACCTGTCGCCCATGGAGTGCCGCGCGATCGCCCGCCGCGCCGTCTTCGGTTCGCTGACCGTCCTCGGCGACCTGGCCCAGGCCACCACGCCCTGGTCGGCGCGGAGCTGGGACACCGTGCTGCGCCACCTCGGCAAGCCGGACGCCGTCGTCGTCCCGCTCACCACCGGCTTCCGCGTCCCGGCGGCGGTCGTCGACCTCACGAACCGCCTGCTGGGGCGCCTGGGCACGGACGTGCCTGCGGCGAAGTCCTACCGCACGGACGGCGAGCTGACCGTCCGGCCCGCGCGGGACGTCCACGCCGTGACCGTCACCGCGGTGCGCGAGGCCCTGGCCAGGGAGGGCTCGGTGGGGGTGGTGGCCGCCGACGCGCAGGTGAGCGGGGTGCGTGCCGCCCTCACCGCCGCCGGTCTCGCCCCGGCCGGCCCGGACGAACTCGGCGCGAGGGTCGCGGTCGTCCCGGCGAGCATGGTCAAGGGACTGGAGTACGACCACGTGATCGCCGTCGAACCGGCGGCGGTGGCGGAGGCGGAGGAACGCGGCCTGCACCGCCTGTACGTGGTCCTGACCAGAGCGGTCTCCCGCCTGGACGTGGTCCACGCAAGACCCCTGCCCTTCTGAGGAACGGAGGTACCAGCACCCCCCGAAGGGGAGCGGGGCTGCGCCGATGTGCGGCTCCGCCACGCGGACGCGAGCCCCCCACCCACCGGCAGCCGCGCCACCGTCGCCCCCCGCCCCGTCCCCCTGTGATCCTGTCCCCGATGCTCCTCTTCCTAGACATCGACGGCCCCCTCATCCCCTTCGGCGCCCCGGCCGACCGCCCGTACCCGGTCTACGGCCCCCACCCCGCCCCACCGAACCCCAACCCCCTCCTCACCCGCATCGACCCCGCCCTGGGCCCCCGCCTCACCGCCCTGCGCTGCGACCTCGTCTGGGCCACCACCTGGATGGACGACGCGAACGCCTGCGTGGCCCCCTGGCTGGGCCTGCCCCCGCTGCCCGTCGTGGAGTGGCCGGACGAGGACGCCCCGCCCGCGCTGCTGCACTGGAAGACACGGCCGCTGGTGGAGTGGGCGGACGGACGGCCGTTCATCTGGATCGACGACGAGATCACCGAGGCCGATCGCGCCTGGGTCGCCACCCACCATCACCGGCCCGCCCTGCTGCACCGCGTCGACCACGAGTTCGGCCTGACCGACGCGGACTTCACCACGCTCCAGCACTGGCTGACAGCCCACCGCTGACCCCCGAAAGGATCCCGCCCGTGCCCGACACACCGACTCCCTCCGCCTCCGATGTCTCCGGCACCTCCTCGGCCTCCTCGCCCTCCTCGCCCTCCTCCGACTCGCCCTCCTCCGACTCCGCCTCCTCCGCCTCCGATGCCCCCTCCGCCTCCCTCGCCTCCCTCGCCTCCCGCACCGCCCGAGCCGTCGCCCTCCTGCGCGAGCTGGGTGCCGAGGAGACGGCCCACCCCGGCGGCACCCTCCTCGCCCACCTCCTCCGGGTCCAGGAACAGCTCGCCGCGTGGGACGCCCGCCCCGCCCTGCAACTCGCCGGCCTCTGCCACGCCTTCTACGGCACCGACGGCTTCCCCGCCGCCCTGCTGCCCCCGGACCGCCGCGCCGAACTCGCGGCGGTCGTCGGCGCCGAGGCCGAAGCCGTCGTGTACCTGTACGGCGCCTGCGACCGGAAGGCCACCTACCCGGTGCTCGCGGCGGCCGACGGTGCCGTCCGGGACCGGTTCACCGGACAGGCCCATGTGCCGGACCCCCTGCTGCGCCGGGACCTCGCCGAGCTGACGGCCGCCAACGAACTCGACCTCGCCCGCATCGACCCGTCCTTCCGGGCCCGTTGGGGCTCCGCGCTCCTCACCCTGTTCACCCGTTTCCGTCCGTTGTTGAGCCGACCGGCGTGGTCGTCCTGCCGGGCCGTGCTCGGGGAGGCATGATCGCGGACGTGGCTCCGCTCGGCCGGCCGGGTAGGGTGCGGCACACTTTTGCAAGCAGGTGCTTGCAATTGTTAGCAGGGGTGGGGCAAGGTGGAGGCATGGCATCGCTCAACGTCGGCAATCTCGGTGAGTACCTGCGCGAACAGCGGCGCAACGCGCAACTGTCGCTCAGGCAGCTCGCCGACGCCGCCGGGGTGTCCAATCCGTACCTGAGCCAGATCGAGCGCGGGCTGCGCAAGCCGAGCGCGGAGGTGCTCCAGCAGGTCGCCAAGGCCCTGCGGATCTCCGCCGAGACGCTGTACGTCCGCGCCGGCATCCTCGACGCCGAGCGGGATCTGAACGAGGTGGAGACCCGCGGGGTCATCCTCGCCGACCCCACCCTCGACGAGCGGCAGAAGCAGGTGCTGCTGCAGATCTACGAGTCGTTCCGCAAAGAGAACGGCTTCGGGCCCGGCGAGGAGAAGAGCGTGAGCGGCACGGACGGCGCGGACAGTGCCGTCGGCGCCGGCAAGGACGCCGGCGACGACGTCGGCGGTGCGAGTGACGCAGACAGCGAGACCGGTCCACGGCGGACGGCCGGATGAGCCGGCCAAGCGCGCCGGCCGCCGCGCCGCGGACCACCAGACCCTCAGCCGAACGTGCATCCGGGAGGACCCTCACCATGGCCATCACCGACGACCTGCGCAAGACCTTCAGCGACCCGACTCCGCTCTACTTCGCCGCCGGCACCGCCGACCTGGCCCTCCAGCAGGCCAGGAAGGTCCCCGGCCTGGTCGAGCAGCTGCGCTCCGAGGCCCCCGGCCGGATCGACGCGGTCCGCAGGACCGACCCGAAGGCCGTGCAGGAGAAGGCCGCCGCCCGTGCCAAGGAGGCCGGTGTCAAGGCCAAGGAGGCGCAGAACAACCTCCACTCCAAGGTCAACGGCTTCATCGTCTCCCTGGACGGCGACCTGAAGAAGCTCGGCGAGTCCGCCCAGGACCTCGCCCTGCGCGGGGTCGGCGTCGCCGCCGAGTACGCCGTCAAGGCCCGCGAGACCTACGAGAAGGTCGCCGAGCACGGCGAGCAGGCCGTGAAGACCTGGCGCGGCGACGCCGCGGACGAGATCGAGGAACTGGCCATCGCCGTCGAGGGCAAGCCCGAGCCGGTCGAGGTCAAGGCGGAGCCGAAGGCCGAGGCGAAGACCGACGCGAAGGCTGCCGCGCCGAAGCCCGCCGCCGAGGCCAGGCCCGCCGCCCCGAAGAAGCCCGCCCCGGCGAAGCGCGCCCCGGCCCCCCGCAAGGCCGCGACCGCCAAGAAGACCACCCCGCCGGCCAAGTGACCAGGTGACCGGCAGGACGTCAGCGGCCGAGGGCCGGGCACTCCTGGAGTGCCCGGCCCGTTGTCGGTGTAGCGGGAACGCCCCAGCGGGTACGGTGAACGCGTAGGAACAAGCCGAATCGGGTGGTGGACGTTGTGCTGATGCAGGGCTTCTCGAACTTCCTGGGGCTGCTCTACCTCGCCATGCTGGTCCTGGCCGTGGTGGCCCTGGTCATGGCCGCGCTCTTCCGCGACGACGCGTACCGGGCCGCCAGCAAGCAGAACAAGGGCTTCTGGCTGATCATCCTCGGCGTCACCGTCGCGGTGAACCTCCTGGTCCCGATGCTCTTCCTCCAGCTCGCGGGCCTGGTCGCCACGATCGTCTTCTTCGTCGACGTCCGCCCCGCCCTCCGCCAGGTCTCCGGAGGCGGCTTCGGCCGCCGCGGCCGCGGAAGCAGCAGCGACGGCCCGTACGGCCCGTACAACGGCGGCCGCTGACCTCCCGGGCCGCCCCCGCAGCCGGCCGGCGACAGCCCCCCCTGGGGGCGGGCGGCCGGTCAGACCCCCCGGTCCAGCAGCACGACCGCCACGTCGTCCGTCAGTTCGCCCCCGTTGAGCCGGCGCACCTCGTTCACCGCCGCCCGCAGCAGCGCCTCCCCGGTCAGTCCGGCGGCCAGCTGACGGCGGACCATCTCGACCATCCCGTCCTGCCCGAGCCGCTCGCCGCCCACCCCCACCCGGCCCTCGATCAGCCCGTCGGTGTAGAGCATCAGGCTCCACTCGGCACCCAGCTCGACCTGCGTCCGGGGCCAGCGGGCCCCCTTCAGCAGCCCCAGCGCGGGTCCGTTGAGGTCGTACGGCAGCAGCTCCGCCGGCCGCCCGGGGCGGGCGACCAGCGGAGCCGGATGCCCGGCCAGGCACATCCCGGCCCGGCGTCCGTCCGGCGCTATGTCGACCGTGCAGAGCGTCGCGAAGATCTCCTCGTCGGAGCGCTCGTGCTCCAGCACCTCCTGGAGCGTGCCGAGCAGCTCGTCGCCGCACAGCCCCGCCAGGGTCAGCGCCCGCCAGGCGATCCGCAGCTCCACGCCGAGCGCGGCCTCGTCCGGCCCGTGCCCGCAGACGTCACCGATCATCGCGTGCACGGTCCCGTCGGGCGTGCGCACGGTGTCGTAGAAGTCGCCGCCGAGCAGCGCGCGGGAGCGGCCGGGGCGGTAGCGGGCGGCGAACCGCAGCGAGGAGCCGTCCAGGAGGGGCGTGGGCAGCAGGCCACGCTCCAGGCGGCGGTTCTCCTGGGCGCGCATCCGCCCCTCCGCGAGCTTGCGCTCGGTGGCGAGGGAGCGCTTGCGCTCGACGGCGTACCGGATGGCGCGGCTCAGCAGCCGTCCGTCCAGTTCGTCGCGGAAGAGGTAGTCCTGCGCGCCGACGCGCACGGCCTCGGTGCCGCGCTCGGCGTCACCGGAGGCGGTGAGCGCGAGCACGGCGTGCCGGGGCGCGATCCTGAGCACGTGCTTGAGCACGGCGAGCTCGTCGGCGTCGGAGCCGTCGTCCTCGGCGGCGCTCGCGCAGCCCGGGGCCGACAGCGCCAGGTCCAGCAGGATGCAGTGGACGTCGTCGGTCAGCAGCCGCTCGGCCTCGGTGAGGTTGCGGGCGGTACGGATGCGGATCGAGGTGCCGGACGCGTCCCGCAGCTCGGGCAGGATCGGCGAACCGGCCGGATCGTCCTCGATCAGCAGCAGGGTGAGAGTGGTGCCGCCGTTCTGGGCGGTGACATCCGTGCGGTTGGCCTCTTCCTTGAGGTGGCCGCCGCCCTGTGCGGGCGCGGCGGCCTGCGCCTGACCACTCTCCACGGCCGGCATCGTTCGCTGCCGCGGTACGGGTACGGGCATCGTGTCGGGTTCCTTCCCTCCCCCCGAGGGCATGGTGGGGCGAGGGACCTCGACCCACCCGACGGGGACCATAGCGGTAGTGCCCACCGCAACGGAATGGTGTGAGCCGCGTCGCTCTGTCTCAGGCCACTGTCATATGCCAAGTGCCGCACCGCAGTTGGGGCGCAGGGCCGCCCCGCGGGAATGACGAAGGTCACGTGCCGCCGGGGTTTGGGCGGATGTTGGGGTGCGCCCGGTCACATGACACAGCTCACGAAAGGTACATCACACCCAAAAGTCGCCGCGGTGGACGTGCTCGGGGAGTCGCCGCGGTGGGCGTGCTCGGGGAGTCGCCGCGGTGGGCGTGCTCGGGGAGTCGCCGCGGTGCGGGTGCTCGGGGAGTCGCCGTGGTGCGGGTGCTCGGGGAGTCGCCGTGGTGCGGGTGCTCAGGGAGTCGCCGTGGTGCGGGTGCTCAGGCGTCCGGCCGCACCACGCCCAGGATCGGCATCGACCCCGCGCCGCCGATCGACACCGTCCGCCCCGGGCGCGGGGCTTGGATGATCGCGCCGTCCCCGATGTACAGCGCGACATGGCTGGCGTCGTCGAAGTAGATGATCAGGTCACCGGGGCGCATGTCCTTGACGTCGACGTGCCTGAGCTGCTTCCACTGCTCCTCGGAGGTGCGCGGGATCGGCTTCCCGGCGCTCGCCCAGGCCTGTGAGGTCAGCCCGGAGCAGTCGTAGGAGTCCGGGCCCTCCGCGCCCCACACGTACGGTTTGCCGATCTGGGCGGTGGCGAAGGCGATCGCCTTCTTGCCCGCGGCGGACGCCTTGCCGTGGATCTCATCGAGTATCCCGGTGTCCAGCCAGGCCGTCTGCGCCTGGTAGGCGGCCTGGCGCTCCAGCTCGGCGAGGCGCTCCTTCTGCTTCTTCTCCAGCCGCGACTGGAGCGTCTCGGCGGCGGCGATCCGCTGCTTGATCTTCTTCTTCGCGGCCGCCTTCGCCTTGCGGCCCGCCTCCAGCTTGTCCCACTGGTCGGCCGCGTCCGCCGCGTACTGCTTCAAGTCGTCCTGGGTCTGGGTCAGTTCCCTGATCATCGCCTTGCCGGCCCGCTCGCCCTGGAGCACCCGCCCGGCCCCGTCCAGGAACTCCGAGGGGTTGTCGCTCAGCAGCAGCTGGGCGGTGTCCGGCAGTCCGCCGGTGCGGTACTGGGCGGCGGCCGCGCGGCCCGCCTGCGCCTTCAGCCGGTCCAGCCGCCGCTGGCCCTTCACGATCTTCTTCGCCAGCTCGACGATCTCCGCGGACTGCTTCTGGGCCGCCTCCTCGGCGGCGTTGTACGCGTCGGTGGCGACGGCCGCGTCGTGGTACAGCTCGTCCAGCTTCTCCTGGACGGCCTCAAGGTCCTTGTCGGGCGCGAGAGTCACGGAGGGGGAGGGATCGGCTGAGGCGCCGGAGGAGCCCGAGGAGCCCGAGGAGCCCGAGGAGCCCGAGGAGCCCGAGGAGCCGGCGGAGCCCGAGGAGCCGGCGGAGCCGGCGGAGGCCGAGGTGCTCGGTGCGGGGCTGGGGCTCGGTGCCGCGAACGCCGTGCCGGACACCGCCAGCGCGGTCACCGCGCAGACCACGGTCACGGCCGTCGCCAGGATCCGGCGCCCGCCCGGACGGACGACGGTGCGCTTGTCCGGTCCCATGGGCGGCCCCCCAAAGCTGATTAACCGTCAGTAACTTACGGACGTGGAGGATCGTGCCATGTCACGCCGCAAAGCGACAGAGGTAACAGCGGGTGGGTTCCTCCCCGGTTTCCCCCCGAGCATGACGATCTCGCCGCCATGTGTGACGAACGACTCACCGGGGCCGTTCCCGGCCCTGCGGCCTCCGCCTCCCCTTCCCCGGTCCGCGCCGCGTCAGGCGGCGGGGGCCAACGCCCCCCAGGCCACCGTCACTTCCCCCTGGCGCCAGCGGGCCGCCGAGTCCGTCACCGGCCAGTCGGCCGTCAGCTCCCGCACCGCACGGATCCAGCGCTGCCGGGCGCCGTACGACGCGTAGGGCGCGGCGGCCGCCCAGGCGCGGTCGAAGTCCCGCAGGAACGCGTGCACCGGTTCGCCGGGCACGTTGCGGTGGATGAGCGCCTTCGGCAGCCGCTCGGCGAGGTCCGACGGCCGCTCCAGGGAGCCGAGCCGGGCCGCGAACGTCACCGTCCGCGGCCCCTCGGGCCCGAGCGCCACCCACACGTGCCGGCGCCCGATCTCGTCACAGGTCCCCTCGACCAGCAGCCCGCCCGGCGCGAGCCGCGCGCACAGCCGCGCCCAGACGGCGGCGACCTCGCTCTCGTCGTACTGGCGCAGCACGTTGGCCGCGCGGACGAGCAACGGCCGCGCGGGCACCGGGATCTCGAACCCGCCGTGCCGGAAGGTGAGCCCCTCGCGCTCGTACGGCTTCGCCGCGGCGACCCGGGCGGGCTCGATCTCGACCCCGACGACACGCGCGCGTGGCGCGACGGTCCGGAGCCGCCCGAGCAGTTCGACGGCGGTCCAGGGCGCGGCGCCGTACCCGAGGTCGACGGCGACCGGGTCGGCCGCGCGGCGCAGCTCGGCGCCGTGCGTCGCCGCGATCCAGCGGTCCATGCGGCGCAGCCGGTTGGGGTTGGTGGTCCCGCGCGTCACCGTTCCCACGGGGCGGGAGGCGGCGCGGGCTGTCATGGGTACGAGGGTAAGCGGGGATGCCGCCCCGGGGGCGTACGCATCCCGTCATCGAACGGTTGAGCGATGATCGGTAATGGGTGGGTAAAATCAGCCGCCCCCGGAATGGGAATGAACCCCTCCGCGTTGCATCCCCTTGGAGGGCCCCCGGCGCCTCCCGACGGCATGCCCGCGACAAGGAGGACCGCCACGTGAGCCAGTACGCCAGCAGGCTCGGGCGCCGCTCACCGTCGGCCGCCACCCGGCTCCTGCGGTCCCGCCGCCCGCGCCGCGTCGCGATGCTCTCCGTGCACACCTCACCGCTCCACCAGCCCGGCACCGGCGACGCCGGCGGCATGAACGTCTACATCGTCGAGCTCGCGCAGCGCCTCGCCGCGATCAACATCGAGGTCGAGATCTTCACCCGGGCGACCTCCGGCGGCCTCCCCCCGACCGTCGAGCTCGCCCCCGGAGTCCTCGTCCGGCACGTCGACGCGGGACCGTACGAGGGACTCGCCAAGGAGGACCTCCCGGCCCAGCTGTGCGCCTTCACGCACGGTGTGATGCAGGCCTGGGCCGGCCACCGCCCCGGCCACTACGACCTCGTCCACTCGCACTACTGGCTCTCCGGCCACGTCGGCTGGCTCGCCGCCCAGCGCTGGGGCGTCCCGCTGGTGCACGCCATGCACACCATGGCCAAGGTCAAGAACGCCAACCTGGCCGACGGCGACACCCCCGAGCCCGCCGCCCGCGTGATCGGCGAGACCCAGATCGTCGACGCCGCCGACCGCCTCATCGCCAACACCGCCGAGGAACGCGACGAACTCGTACGGCACTACGCCGCCGACCCCGCCAAGGTCGCCGTCGTCCACCCCGGTGTGAACCTCGACCGCTTCCGCCCCGCCGACGGCCGCGCGGCCGCCCGCGCCCGCCTCGGCCTCCCGCCGGACGCCCTCGTCCCGCTCTTCGCCGGCCGCATACAGCCGCTCAAGGCCCCCGACATCCTGCTCAGGGCCGTGGCCGTGCTCCTCGACGAGCGCCCCGAACTCCGCTCCCGGATCGTCGTGCCCGTCGTCGGCGGCCCCAGCGGCAGCGGCCTCGCCAAGCCCGAGGGCCTCCAGAAGCTGGCCGCGCGGCTGGGCGTCGCGGACGTCGTACGGTTCCGTCCCCCCGTCGGCCAGGAGCAGCTCGCGGACTGGTTCCGGGCGGCCTCCGTCCTCGTCATGCCCTCCTACAGCGAGTCCTTCGGCCTGGTGGCGATAGAGGCCCAGGCGGCCGGTACGCCGGTGCTCGCGGCCTCCGTCGGCGGCCTCCCGGTGGCCGTCCGGGACGGTGAGACGGGCTTCCTGGTACGCGGCCACGATCCCGCCGACTACGCGCGCGTGCTGCGCCGTTTCGCCGACGACGCGACTCTGGCGAACCGTTTCGGCAGCGCCGCCGCCCGGCACGCCCGGTCCTTCGGCTGGGACACCTCGGCGGCGGCGACGGCCGAGGTCTACACGGCCGCGACCCAGTCGCACCGCCGTCGCGTACGCTCGGCCCATGGGTGATGTGGACAGCGCCGCGCAGGTCGTCGAGGGTGTCCTGAAGGACGCCGAACTGGAGTGGGAGAGCCCCGGGCCCGGCAACTTCGTCGTGCAGCTCCCCGGCACCCGCAAGCTGAGGACCACCGTCTCCCTGCTGGTCGGCCGCCACTCCCTCTCCCTCAACGCCTTCGTCGTCCGCCACCCCGACGAGAACGAACCCGCCGTCCACCGTTGGCTCCTGGAACGCAACCTCAAGCTGTACGGCGTGAGTTACGCGGTCGACCGGCTGGGCGACGTCTACGTCACCGCCCGGCTCCCGCTCGTCTCGGTCACCGCCGACGAGATCGACCGCCTCCTCGGCCAGGTACTGGAGGCGGCGGACGGCGCCTTCAACACCCTCCTGGAGCTGGGCTTCGCCTCCGCGATCCGCAAGGAGCACGCGTGGCGGGTGGCCCGGGGCGAGTCGACGCGGAACCTGGACGCCTTCACCCACCTGATCGAACGCCCGACCGCCTGACCAGGGGTGGACCTGCTGTGGGCCGCCTGGCCAGGGGCGGACCGGCTGCGGGGTGTGACCGGCCGTGGGTTGACCGGCTGTCGGTTAAAAGAGGGCGGGGCGGCTGTCGGCGCTGTTCCGGTAGCGGCCCGGGGTGACCCCCACCAGCTTCCTGAAGTGCCGGGTGAGATGGGCCTGGTCGTAGAAGCCGGTGGCGGCGGCCGTCTCGCCCGGCGGCACGCCGTCGAGCAGCAGTCCGCGGGCCCGGCCGACCCGGCGGGACATCAGGTACTGGTGCGGGGCGATGCCGTACGCACCGCTGAACGCCCGTACCAGATGGGCCGGATGGGCGTGCAGCAGCCGTGCCGCCTCCGCCAGGACGAGCCCCTCGGCGACCCGCTCGTCGAGGAGTTCGCGCAGGGTGCGGGCGAGCGCCGGGTCGGGCCGGCCGGGTACGTCCGTCACCGGGACCGGGCGCAGCAGACCGCGCAGCCGGTCGCCGATGAGGGTGAGCCTGCTCTCCGCCTCCAGCTCGTCGCCGGGCCGGGCCAGCGAGGCGTGCAGCTGTCCCACCCGCCGCCGCAGCACCGGGTCCCGCAGGTCGGGACCGTCTACGGCGGCGCCGATGAGGTCGTCGCCGAGGACGGTGGCGTCCAGGTAGACCACGCGCTTGCGGAAGCCGTCCGCCGTGGCCGGCGAGCCGTTGTGCGGGACGTGCGGCGGCAGCAGGGTCACGGTGTCGTCCGGTGTCCCGTGCTCGTGCCGGTCGAGGTCGTACCGCACGGCCCCGGCGTCCACGATGAGCAGCGTCCAGGCGTCGTGGACGTGCATCGGATACGCGTACTCGGTGAAGCGCGCGTGGAAGACCTCGGTGACGCCCGGTACACAGGGGCGCCAGGCGGTCACTTCCCGTGTCTCGTGCTGCCGGGCGGCCATGCAAAGAACGTACAAGACGCGGGTGTACGGCGGTCGGCACGCTCCTTCCATGAGTACTGAACCCCTCCGCTTCGACACGAAGATCGCCGTGCTGCTGCGCGCGGACCTGGAGCCCTGGCAGCGCCTCAACGTCACCGCGTTCCTGGTCAGCGGCCTGGGCGCGACGGTCCCCGAGGTGGTCGGGGAGCCGTACGAGGACGCCGACGGGGTGGCCTACCTGCCGATGTTCCGGCAGCCGGTACTGGTCTTCGAGGGTACGAAGGAGACCCTGAAGGCGGCGCACCAGCGGGCCCTGAGCCGTGCGCTGCCCCGGGCCGTGTTCACCGCGGACCTGTTCTCGACCGGCAACGACCGCGACAACCGGGCGGCGGTGCGGGCCGTGCCCACGGCTGACCTGGACCTGGTGGGGCTCTCGGTGTACGGGCCGCGCAACGGCGTGGACAAGGTGCTCAAGGGGGCCCGGATGCACCCGTGAGACGCGTCCGCCGTCCGCTCGGCCGACCGAAGGAATCACATCGCGCCGACCGGACGGGACCGCTCACCCGACCACGACCGTCAGGCCGGCGCCCCGGGGCCGGAGCGGGCGCCGGGGCCGGTGCCGCAGCCGGAAGCGGTCGAGGCGGCCGGGGTGACGGGGGCGGCCGAGGCGGTCGGGGAGGCCGAGGCGGCAGGGGTGGCCGGGGCGGCCGAGGCGGTCGGGGAGGCCGAGGCGGCAGGGGTGGCCGGGGCGGCCGAGGCGGCTGAGGCGGCTGAGTCGGCGACGGCGAGGGCGTCCCGCCCGGGGAGGGCGTCTCCCCCGGGGAGGGCGTCGGCGCCTCCCCCCGCCCCGTCTCCCAGTCGCCGCATGAGCAGGCCGTATCCGAGGGCGGCCCCCGTGCCCACGGCCGCGCACATGCCCCACAGCCACTCCGCCCCGAAGCGGTCGATGACGACACCGGACATCAGCGGCGCGATGAGCGCGGCGGCGGACCAGGAGAGCGTGTACATGCCCTGGTACCTGCCGCGCCCGTGCACCGGCGACAGCCGGACCACGAGCCCGGTCTGGATGGGCGCGTTGACGATCTCGGCGAGCGTCCACACGCACACGGTGAGCGCGAAGACCCCGACGGACCCGGCGAGCGCGGTGAGCCCGAACCCGTACCCGGCGAGGAGCGAGGAGACCACGAGCAGGGAGCGCGGGTCGCGGTGCTCGATGATCCGGGTGACCGGGATCTGGAGCACCACGATGAGCACGCCGTTGACGGCGATGGCCATGCCGTAGTCGGCGGGCGAGAACCCGGCCGCGCCCATCGCCACCGGCAGTCCGACGGACCCCTGCTGGAAGATCACGGCGACCAGGAAGGACAGGCCCACGACGGACATGTACCGCCCGTCGCGCAGCACGCTGCCGAGGCTGACCTCGCGCTCGCGGGTGATCTCCG
Organism: Streptomyces sp. NPDC104367; assembly: GCF_055583825.1. Lineage (NCBI taxonomy): Bacteria > Bacillati > Actinomycetota > Actinomycetes > Kitasatosporales > Streptomycetaceae > Streptomyces > Streptomyces sp. NPDC104367. The sequence goes on from NZ_JBVJND010000032.1 coordinate 91,248, forward strand.
TGGCGGTCCGCTCCGGCCGGGACTCGGGCAGCTTGACGAAGACGAACGCCGCGCAGGCGGCCGTCATGCCGGCCTCGATGAGGAAGCCGGCGCGGTAGCTGACCTCGGCGACGAAACCGGCGCCCATGGAGGAGACGGCGAAACCGAGGTTGATGGCCCAGTAGTTGAGCGAGAACGCCCGCACCCGGTCCTCGGGCCTCACGATGTCGGCCATCATCGCCTGCACGGCGGGGCGCGAGGCGTTGGAGGCGAGGCCGACGAGGAAGGCGACGGCGGCGATGGAGACGGGATCGCGTACGAACCCGAGCAGGGCGACTGCCCCGGCGGTGGCGCTCTGGGCGACGAGCAGCGTCGGCCGCCGTCCCAGCCGGTCGGCCATGACCCCGCCGCCCAGCGACGAGACGACCCCGCCCAGCCCGTGCAGCGAGGCGACGAGTCCGGCGTAGGAGGCGCTGTAGCCCCGGTCCAGGGTCAGGTAGAGGGCCATGTAGGTGGCGACGAAGGAGCCCAGCCGGTTGACGAGGGTGCTGGTCCACAGCCACCAGAACTCGCGGGGCAGACCGGAGACGGACTCCCGGACGGCGCGTCGCAGGGCGGCGGGCGACATGGTTCCCCCAGGGCAGGAAGTAAGCGGTGGACAGGCAACGTGGACCTTACGATTTGGCTGCTCGACTGAGCCACTCAATTAACAGATGCAGTCAACTGTCCGCCCCGTGGGACGCCCTCAGGGCGCCCGCCCCCTGCCCCGAATACGTCGATTACGCTCTGACCCATGGCCGACGCACCGTACAAGCTGATCCTCCTCCGCCACGGCGAGAGCGAATGGAACGCGAAGAACCTGTTCACCGGCTGGGTGGACGTCAACCTCAACGAGAAGGGCGAGAAGGAGGCGGTCCGCGGCGGTGAGCTCCTGAAGGACGCCGACCTGCTCCCGGACGTGGTCCACACGTCCCTCCAGAAGCGCGCGATCCGCACGGCGCAGCTCTCCCTGGAGGCCGCCGACCGCCACTGGATCCCGGTCCACCGCAGCTGGCGCCTGAACGAGCGCCACTACGGCGCCCTCCAGGGCAAGGACAAGGCGGCGACGCTGGCCGAGTTCGGCGAGGAGCAGTTCATGCTCTGGCGCCGCTCGTACGACACCCCGCCGCCGCCGCTCCCGGACGACTCCGAGTTCTCCCAGGCCTCGGACGCGCGCTACTCCTCCATCCCGCCGGAGCTGCGCCCCCGCACGGAGTGCCTGAAGGACGTCGTCGACCGGATGCTCCCGTACTGGTACGACGGCATCGTCCCCGACCTCCTGACCGGCCGCACGGTCCTGGTCGCGGCCCACGGCAACAGCCTCCGCGCCCTCGTCAAGCACCTCGACGGCATCTCCGACGCCGACATCGCCGGCCTCAACATCCCGACCGGCATCCCCCTCTACTACGAACTCGACGCCGACTTCACCCCGACCACCCCCGGCGGCCGCTACCTCGACCCCGAAGCGGCAGCCGCCGCCATCGAGGCAGTCAAGAACCAGGGCAAGAAGAAGTAGTTCCTGCGGTTACGCCCCCGGTCTGCGCGCACGGCGTGGTTCGGGGGCGTTTTCGTGGTTGCTCAAGCACCGGATTCGAAGCGCTTTTTCGCGGCGCTCAGCGGCTGCTTGTCGATGAAGTAGGTCACGGCTGCTTCGCCGATCGCTTTTGTTCCGGCCGCGGCGATGGCTCCGGAAGCTGCGTTACCTGCTCCCGGTACCAGTTTCACCACCGCTCTGGCCATCTCTCGAAATCCCAGTCCGGCACCGATATTGACCCCGAGTCCCGTCAGTAGTTGTCGAGCCGAGGACAGGGAGATGTCGTGGCCGGCGATGTAGGCGATCACGATGATCATCAGCACCTGAAGTCCGGTGATGAATGGGAAGTCGGCGAAAGGGATCGGCTGTAGACCGATGATTCCGCTGGCCCCTGCCACGGTTGTCACGACCGTCCGGGCGGCCCGCTTCTGTACGACCCGGAACTGGGCCAGCCGTACAAAACTCAGCTGGGTCTCATCGGGCAGAATCTCTTGCATTCTCAGTGCCAGCGTGTCGATGTTCCAGCGGTAGTCTCGGCGGGGATTGACCTCTGAGCCCATGAAAAACACCAGTGCCGATGTGGGAACCACGGCGCAGGATACGTACTGCGAAAGATATTCGCTCTCCTTGAGGTGGCGGGTCAGGATCTGGGAGGCCTCCCTCACGTTGGCGGCCTTTTCCGCGTCCTCGCTGTCGTGCGGTGGAAACCGTACATCCGCGGGGTGCAGTGCGTCGCAGTGGGTGAGGACAGGGATGATCCGCACGGCTGTCTCGTGAACGCGCAGGGCCTCGCGGTGAACGAGTTCCAGTGCGGACAAGTCGCCGGCGATCGCCGCATCGACCTCTGTCGCCTTGACGAGGAACAGGATGACGTCCGGGCACTTGGTCCGGATGGCGGCCAGGAGTGATTCCTCCGCGGTCTTCTCCGGATCCTCCTCGACCGGCGTGGACCCTTCCTGAACGCCGCGTGTGTCCAGGATCTCGATCTGCCGACCGGAGATGTCGCATATTTCCCATCTCGCTTTTCCGGTCTGCGCCTTGACCGCTCCTGTCTCACGCACCGGGGAGCTGAACAGGGCGTTCGTCAACTGCGACTTTCCGGCTCCACGGCGGCCCACCATCATCACCCGGGGGTGACGTCTGTCTTCGAGCATGGCCAGCAAGTGGGAGATTTCCGTCCGCACGGCGACGCCGACGGCATCGGGTAATCGGTCCAGGATCGTGGTCAACTTGCCCAGCGCCTGGTCGAGACTGCGGAGTTCGTCGTCGGCGTTTATGTTCATGTGCACTTCCATGTGGGCTGTGGACTGTGGGATTCGGTGAACCGATGTTCGGTGCCGGTATGTCGATTTCCGGATCGCGACGATACCGATGGCCCGGTCTGATTGTCAGCGGCGCGTTCGGTGACATCGCGCGCCCCCAGGCGCGCGCCCCCGCGGGCGATCGCGACAACTCGAAATTCCTTCTTTTGCGCCCATGCGACGAGTTGCCCGATCGAGGGTCGCCGTTGTCGGTGAAGGCATGCCCGGGGCTGGGGCGCCCCTGGGCATGCCTTGAGCCCCTCGCCCGTGGTTGCTCTGTGGGGGAGGGGCTCGTTGGGGGCTGGTGGGTCAGTTGGTGCAGTTGGGGACGGGGATGTCGCTGCCGGTGCAGTTGGTGGGCTGGTTGCCGTTGACCCGGGAGGAGATCAGGACGACGCTGCCGCCGGCGTTCAGGACGCCGCCGGGAGCGTTGGCGGCCCAGTTGTTGTTGACGTTGCTGGACTGGATGGTCGTCGTGCCGCCGCCGAAGTTGGCGACGCCCCCGGCCCGGCCCGCGTTGTTCTCGTTGACGTTGGAGTCGAGGATGCGCAGGGTTCCGTCGTTCGCCGCGCCGCCTCCGTTGACGCCCGCCGTGTTGCCGATGACGCGGCTCCTGGAGATGGTCATCGTTCCGTCGTTGGCGACACCGCCGCCGTTGATGTTGGCGGTGTTGTTCATGATGCCGGTGCCCGTGATCTGGGTGGTGCTGTTGGAGCCGCCGCCGATTCCGCCCGAGAAGTTGGCGTGGTTGCCGCGGATGGCGCTGTTGATCACGGTCAGCGTGCCGTGGTTGGCGATGCCGCCGCCGAAGTCCGGCGCGTCGCCGTTGGTGATCGTGACGTCCGTGATCCTCAGGTTGCCGGTCGTGCTGACGGACAGGATGCCGAAGGAGGTCGTGGCCACGCGGGTGATGGTGGCGTGCCGGGCGTCGATCGAGATCGTGCGGTCGATGGACGGCAGCGCTGTGGTGAGTCTGTACGTGCAGCCGGGCGCCAGGACCAGGCTGCCGCCCCCCGCGGTGTTGGCGGCGGTGATGGCGGCGGACAGCGCACCCGCACTGCACGGGACGTCGGTCTGCGCCGCGGCGGGCGTGGCAGAGGCGACGACCGTCGCGAGGGCGGCGGCGCACATGGCCTGGGCGACGAGCGCGGAAGACTTACGGCTGAACATGGCTGGGTGGCTCCTTCGGAAGTCCCGGATCCGCAGAGTGCTCCCGGCACCGAAGGCGCGGCGCCGTGTCTGGGGGGAAGTGGTGGTGAGATTCCCTCGCCGACGGGTGACCGGTGGGGGGAGGGAAGGCCGGCCGCTCGGACGGGGGAGCCGTTTCCGTCCGACGGCCGACAGGAGGCAGGGGGCGGCTCGGCCGGATGGCCGGATGGCCGGATGGCCGGATGGCCGGATGGCCGGTGGGCGGTCGGTGGGCGGTCGGTCTCGCGGGCGGTCTCGGTGTTGCTTGCCGAATCGGCAAAACGGCTCGGTCCTCGGGAGCGGGGCTTCGCATCATCGGTGGCAGTGGGGCGATGGCGGACCGGCGGTTCCGGAGGAGGCTGAGGGGTTATGGCGGCGCAGCATCGGGTCGTGTGCGCGGGCGGCGGGCGGGTTCATCTGGTCGAGGAGGGGAGCGGGCCGCTCGTGCTGCTGGTGCACGGGTTCCCCGAGGGGTGGTACTCGTGGCGGCGTCAGCTGCCCGCGCTCGCCGCGGCCGGGTACCGGGCCGTCGCCGTCGACGTGCGCGGGTACGGGCGGTCGTCCGGGCCTGCCGCGCCGGAGGCGTACCGGATGGTCGAGCTCGTAGAGGACAACGTCTCCGTCGTGCGGGCGCTGGGGGAGGAGTCCGCGGTCGTCGTCGGGCACGACTGGGGTGCGGCCATCGCCGCGAACTCCGCGCTGCTGCGGCCGGAGGTGTTCCGGGCCGTGGGGCTGCTGAGCGTTCCGTACAGTCCGCGGGGCGGGCCCCGGCCGAGCGACGTCCTCGCCGGGATGGCGGGCGCGGGCGGGGAGGAGGAGTTCTACGTCTCCTACTTCCAGGAGCCGGGGCGGGCCGAGGCCGAGATCGAGCCCGATGTACGAGGCTGGCTCGCGGGCTTCTTCACCGCGCTGTCCGGGGACACCAAGCCCGCGGCCGACCCCGAGTCCGTGGCCGACCCCGAGTCCGTGGCCGACCCCGACCCCGGGGCCGTCGGCGCTTCAGACCCTTACTTCGTGAGCAGGGGAGGAGCGCTGCGGGACCGGTTCCCCGGCGGTCCGCTGCCCGCCTGGCTCGACGAGGCGGATCTCGACGTGTACGCGGCGGAGTTCGAACGCACCGGGCTGACCGGGGCGCTCAACCGGTACCGGAACATGGACCGCGACTGGGAGGACCTCGCCGCGTACGACGGCGCCCCCGTCACCCAGCCCTCCCTGTTCGCCGGCGGCAGCCTCGACGCCTCCACGACCTGGCTCGCCGACGCCATCGAGGCGTTCCCGGTCACCCTCCCCGGCCTCGTCTCCTCCCACCTCCTCGACGGCTGCGGGCACTGGATCCAGCAGGAGCGCCCGGACGACGTCAACCGGCTCCTGATCGACTGGCTCGACGGTCTGCCCGGTCTGCCCGGTTAGTCCGGCGGCCCGGATCAGGGTTCAGGTTCAGGAACCAGGTCCGGGTCACCAGACCGACAGCGGTATGGGATGGATCTCGTCCGGCGGGTGACCCGCGCGTTCGTGGACGCGGCGGACCGCGTCGGCCGAGGGCGCGTCGGAGAGGCAGTAGACCTCGCCGGAGGCCGGGTCGGCCCAGGCGCGTTCGAAGTGGACGCCCTCGGCCTTCTCGTTGGCGAGGTCGGCCTCGTGCGCCTCCTTCAGCTGCTCGGCGGTGAGGCCCTGCATCCCGTGGTGGATGTCCATGAACTGGGGCATGACGGCAACCTCCTGTGTCTCCCCCTGCGCCCTCACTCCATGCTGCGCCCGTCCGCGTCGCGCCGCGCGTGCGAAGGGCCCCCGACCGGAGTCGAGGGCCCTCGGGCGTACTCAGAGGTGGTCGCTCAGCCGCACTGGCAGGGGCTGCCCGACTGGCAGCCGCAGCCGCAGCCCGAGCCGCACCCGCACGCGCCGATGACCAGGAGGTTCTTGATCTCGGCGGGCTGGTCGGTTTCGCGCTCTTGCGTGGGGTCGGGCGTGGTGCTGGGGGATTCGGCCATGGATCCCTCCCGGAGGTCCCTAGGTGCCCTGAGAACAGGGCGTGGTGCCCTGGAAGCAGGGCGTGGTGCCTTTGCCCATTCCATGCCCGTTTCACCGGGCGCATCAACGGCGCACAGTGGCGCTCGCGCGCCCGACCCGCACTCCGCGAGCCCCGACCGACCAGGAGCTACGCCCCCTCGGCGCCCGTCACTGGCTGGATGTCGGGCTGGAGCTCGTCCGCGTGCTCGCCCGTGACCAGGAAGACGACGCGCTTGGCGACGGCGACCGCGTGGTCGGCGTACCGCTCGTAGTAGCGGCCGAGCAGGGTCACGTCGACGGCGGTCTCGATGCCGTGCTGCCAGCGGTCGTCCAGCAGGTGCTGGAAGAGGGTGCGGTGCAGCAGGTCCATCTCGTCGTCGTCCTGCTCCAGCTGCATCGCGAGGTCGACGTCCTTGGTGACGATGACCTCGGCGGCCTTGGCCATCAGCCGCTGGGCGAGCTGGCCCATCTCCAGGATGGTCGCCTCCAGGTCGCGCGGGATCACGCGGTCCGGGAAGCGGAGCCGGGCCTGCTTCGCCACGTGCTGGGCGAGGTCGCCGGAGCGCTCCAGGTCGGCGGACATCCGCAGCGAGGTGACGACGATCCGCAGGTCGGTGGCGACCGGCTGCTGGCGGGCGAGCAGGGCTATGGCCCGCGCCTCCAGGTCGTGGTGGAGCTCGTCGACCTTCTTGTCGTTCTCGATGACGCTCTCGGCAAGCTTCAGGTCGCCGTCGAGGATCGCCGTCGTGGCGCGCCCGATCGCCGAGCCGACCAGCCGGGCCATGTCGACAAGGCTGTCGCCGATCGAGTCGAGTTCCTCGTGGTACGCGTCCCGCATCAGGGTTCCCTCTCGTACGTGTGTTTAAGGCGCTTCGGGGGTTTCGGGGCCTTCCGGGGTCGGGGCCCGTGGCCGAAACCAGCGCTTCGAACCCCACGCTCCCACGTTCGGGTCTCAACGCGACCGTTTCTGCCTCCCCAAATGAACCAATACTGGCTCCAAGGTGAACTCTGGGCGACGAGTGTTCGAGCTGACACCTCGACGACTGTGGGGATGTCGTACCCCCTGCTTAACCTGTTTGCATGGACGTGAACGCGGCGGTCGCCGCAGCGGCAGCGATCGCCGGGGTACTCACCGGTGTCATCGCCATGCTGGCGTTCCGCTGGAGCGAACGCGACCAGAAGCGACCGACCAGGACTTCTCTGCACACCGATCCCGTGCTGCCCCCGGGCGTGGACACCGTACTGAGCGTGCTGCGCTCCTCCGCGGTCGTCCTCGACGAGGCCGACGCCGTCGTCAAGGCGAGCTCGGCCGCGTACGCCCTCGGACTCGTGCGCGGAGGCAAGCTCGCCGTCGAGCCGATGCTCGGGATGGCCCGGGACACCCGGCGCGACGGCGAGATACGCCAGGTCGAGCTGGACCTGCCACGGCGCGGCACCGGACGCGGTGAGGCCCTCGCGGTCTCCGCCCGGGTGGCGCCCCTGGGTTCCCGGCTCGTGCTGCTGCTCGTCGAGGACCTCACCGAGGCCCGCCGCATCGAGGCGGTCCGACGTGATTTCGTGGCGAACGTGAGCCATGAGCTCAAGACCCCGGTCGGCGCACTCTCCCTCCTCTCCGAGGCCGTCATGGACGCCTCGGACGATCCGGAGGCCGTGCAGCGCTTCGCCGGTCGCATGCAGATCGAGGCCACGCGCCTGACCAACCTGGTCCAGGAGCTGATCGACCTGTCGAGAGTGCAGAACGACGATCCGCTGGAGGACGCCGAGCCCGTCCGGGTGGACGAACTCGTCGCCGAGGCGATCGACCGGTGCCGCCACCAGGCCGGTACCAAGCAGATCACCATGGCCGCCGGCGGCACCGCCGACCTGCACGTCTGGGGCAACCGCGGCCAGCTGGCCGCCGCCCTCGGCAACCTGGTCGAGAACGCCGTCAACTACTCCCCGGCCCGCACCCGGGTCGGGATAGCCGCCCGCCGGGTCAGCGCGCCCGGCGGCGACATGATCGAACTCGCCGTGACCGACCAGGGCATCGGCATCACCGACAAGGACAAGGAGCGCATCTTCGAGCGCTTCTACCGCGTCGACCCGGCCCGTTCCCGGGCCACCGGTGGCACCGGTCTCGGCCTCGCCATCGTCAAGCACGTGGCCGCCTCGCACGGCGGGGAGGTCACGGTGTGGAGCGCCGAGAACCAGGGCTCCACGTTCACCCTCAGGCTGCCGGAGGCGGGCGCGGTACGCGACCGCGCGTCGCAGCACCCCGACCCCGACCTCGACGACGAGGCCGGTGCCACCGAGTCATCCCCGTACGAACCGCTTCCCGCCCCGGAGGTCCTTCCGTGACCCGAGTGCTTGTCGTCGAGGACGAGGAGTCCTTCTCCGACGCCCTGTCGTACATGCTCCGCAAGGAGGGCTTCGAGGTCGCTGTGGCGGCCACGGGCCCCGACGGACTCGACGAGTTCGAGCGCAACGGCGCCGACCTCGTCCTCCTCGACCTGATGCTGCCGGGGCTGCCCGGCACCGAGGTCTGCCGCCAGCTGCGCGGCCGCTCCAACGTGCCCGTCATCATGGTGACGGCCAAGGACAGCGAGATCGACAAGGTCGTCGGTCTCGAAATAGGAGCCGACGACTACGTCACCAAGCCCTTCTCCTCCCGTGAGCTGGTGGCCCGCATCCGCGCGGTGCTCCGCCGCCGGGGCGAGCCGGAGGAGGTCACCCCGGCCGCGCTGGAGGCCGGCCCGGTCCGCATGGACGTCGACCGCCACGTGGTCACCGTCTCCGGCTCCAAGGTCGACCTCCCCCTCAAGGAGTTCGACCTCCTGGAGATGCTGCTGCGCAACGCGGGCCGCGTCCTCACCCGCATGCAGCTCATCGACCGGGTCTGGGGCGCCGACTACGTCGGTGACACCAAGACCCTCGACGTGCACGTCAAGCGCCTCCGCGCGAAGATCGAGCCGGACCCGGGCGCCCCGCGCTACCTGGTCACGGTCCGCGGCCTCGGCTACAAGTTCGAGCCGTAGACCACCCCCCCGGCCACCCCTCGCCGCGCACCCCTCCGAACCCCTCGCCGCCAACGGCCGACTTGCGGCTTGCGGCGCGGTTGACCGGTGTGCGAGGCGGGTGTGCGGTGACCGGTGTGCGGCGTCGGCGTCGGTGTCGGTGTCGGTCGTCGTACGACGAAGGGCGGCCCCCCTCGGGGGAGCCGCCCTTCGCGTGTCCGTGCCGGTGACCGGTCAGCCCGCGTTCGTCGATTCCGAGGCCGAGTCGGTCGGGGTGGCCGAGGCGGACTCGGAGGTCTTGTTCTTGCCCGTCTTGGCGCTCTCGCTCGCCGTGGCGCCCGCGGCCGGGGAACCGGTGGCCGACTCGGAGGCAGAGGCGGCGGCGGTCGGGACCGAGCTCGGGCCCCAGCCCGTGAAGTAGCTCTCGGCCGGGACGACGAACGCGCGCAGGCTCACGTCACCGGTCTTGCTGAAGGTGAACGTGATCTTCTGGGCGTTGCCGTCCTGGATCGCCTCACGGCTGCTGCCGAGCACGGCGGACGCGTTGCCCGTGCCGCCGAGGATCAGCCGGCCGCCGGCCTGGATGGTCAGCGGCTGCGACTTGGTGGCGTGCAGCTCGGCCGTCTTGTTGGTGCCGGCGACGACGATCGACTGGAGCGTCTCGGGCGTGGTGCCGGTGTTGAAGATCGTCGCGGAGACGACGGCCGGGCCGGTCGACGTGAGGTCGGGCTGAGTGATCACGGTCGCGTTCTGGACCTTGATGGCACCGACGCTCGTCTCCGCGTTGTCCGGCGTGACCTCCAGCGTCTGGGAGGAGTTGCCGGCACCGCACGCGGCGAGCGAGGCGATGGAGAAGACGATGGCGGAGGCGGCGAGGGCGCCGCGTCGAAGGCTGCTGCTCACGGCGGCGGCTACTCCTTGAACGCACGGGCGTCTCCCTATAAAGCCGCCCTAAGTGTCTGTCAGCGGCCTTAGGTTACCGAGCCGTTCCCGCGCAGCCGCACCCGACCCTCCCCAAGCCACTCGCTTCCCTCCGGCAGCGGGTACCTCGGAGGCCCACAAGTGACTCTTCGGTCACTTTGCGGCGGCGCTCGTCGGGCATTCGGATAACTCGCTCGCAACGCCGCGCGCAAAATTTCCGTGAAGGAATGCGCGAGCGCCGGGGAACCGCCGGGAAATGGATCACGTACCGCTCGGTCGGATGGCTGTGATCAATTCCGGAAACGTCTCGGATCCGCTCTCGGATCCGGCCCCGGCAGCCGAACGGAGTAGCGGAAGCCGTACGCTTGGAAGCGGACATTTGGGGACGTTCGTCCACTTGGGAGACCATCCGGATGCGTGTAACGTGCGCGTTTCACCTCGCCCGGAGAGCCGCTCCGACCTGCGAATACCTGCTTCCGGACGGCCCGCGAAGCACGTTCCTGTCGCTGTTGTCAAGCCCTGAGATATGCCCTGACCTGCGAAAACGCCATTCAGAACCGTCGGTTTCCGTGTTACCCTGGATAGCCACGGAAGGGGTACCTGTCACATGACGTTCAAGGTTGGCGACACCGTGGTCTATCCCCATCACGGGGCCGCGCTGATCGAGGCCATCGAAACTCGCCAGATCAAAGGCGTGGACAAGACCTACTTGGTGCTGAAGGTCGCCCAGGGTGACCTGACGGTACGTGTGCCAGCGGACAATGCGGAGTTCGTCGGCGTGCGTGATGTGGTCGGTCAGGACGGGCTGGACCGGGTCTTCGAGGTGCTGCGCGCACCGTACGCCGAGGAGCCCACGAACTGGTCCCGTCGTTACAAGGCAAACCTGGAGAAGCTCGCCTCCGGCGATGTCATCAAGGTCGCGGAAGTCGTGCGTGACCTGTGGCGTCGTGAGCGCGAGCGCGGACTCTCCGCCGGAGAGAAGCGCATGCTCGCCAAGGCCCGCCAGATCCTGGTGAGCGAGCTCGCCCTCGCGGAGAACACGAACGAGGACAAGGCCGAGGCCCTGCTCGACGAGGTCCTCGCGTCCTGACGCGGAACAGTCGCCTACCCACGCAGCACAGCAGTCACACGCAGCACGACTAGGCGCAGCACAACACCGATACTCCGCACATCGAATGCCGCGGTGCCCGATGACACAGCAACTGTCGCCGGGCGCTGCGGCATGTTCGTACCCGCAACCACGCGTACCCGGCACTCACGCGTACCCCGCACGCACCTCGGCGGAAACCCCCGATACTAGGCGTGCCGGGCCCGGGCTGCTGGCTCGACCAGTGTCACGGAAGGGTCCGGTCAAGGCGTCGCGCCCGGCACTTCCCAGGCCATACCCACGCCAGGCCCGCACACAAACCTGACAGGAACCGATGTCTGACGATTCGCGTCCTTCGCGGACGGAACCGAGTCCGGAACCAGGTACGCAAGCACGTACGGCACCGGGTACCGCACCGGTTACCGCACCGCGGACCGCGCCCCGCACGGCGGTCGTGATCCCCGCCGCCGGCCGGGGCGTACGGCTCGGTCCGGGCGCCCCCAAGGCGCTGCGCGCGCTGAACGGAACGCCCATGCTGATCCACGCGGTGCGCGCCATGGCCGCCTCCCGCGCGGTCTCCCTGGTCGTCGTCGTGGCCCCGCCCGACGGCTCCGCCGAGGTCAGGTCCCTCCTCGACGCGCACGCCCTTCCCGAGCGCACCGACTTCGTCGTCGTCCCGGGCGGCGACTCCCGCCAGGAGTCCGTCCGGCTGGGCCTGGACGCGCTGCCCCCGGACTACGACATCGTCCTGGTCCACGACGCCGCCCGGCCCCTGGTCCCCGTCGACACCGTCGACGCCGTGATCCAGGCGGTCCGCGAGGGCGCCCCGGGCGTGGTTCCGGCCCTCCCGCTCGCCGACACGGTCAAGGAGGTCGAGCCGGCCGCCGTGCCCGGCGACCCCGAGCCGGTCCTGTCCACCCCGGAGCGCGCCCGGCTGCGCGCCGTGCAGACCCCCCAGGGGTTCGACCGTACGACCCTGGTCCGCGCCCACGGGACGGTGACCGACAACGTCACCGACGACGCCAGCATGGTCGAGCAGCTCGGCGAGCGGGTCGTGGTCGTCCCCGGCCACGAGGAGGCCTTCAAGGTGACCCGCCCCCTCGACCTGGTCCTCGCCGAGGCGGTCCTGGCCCGAAGGAGGCTCAACGATGGCTTCTGAGCAGTCCCTGCCCCAGGCGGAGCAGCAGTCACCGCCTCCGGTGGAGCGGCCCCCGCTCCCGCGGGTCGGCGTCGGCACGGACATCCACGCCTTCGAGGAGGGCCGCGAGCTGTGGTGCGCCGGCCTGAAGTGGGACGGCGAGGGGCCGGGCCTGGCCGGCCACTCCGACGCGGACGTCGTCGCCCACGCGGCCTGCAACGCGCTGTTCTCGGCCGCCGGGCTGGGCGACCTCGGGCAGCACTTCGGCACGGGGCGGCCCCAGTGGTCGGGCGCGTCCGGGGTGACCCTGCTGACGGAGGCGGCCCGTATCGTCCGCGACGCCGGATTCCTGATCGGGAACATCGCCGTACAGGTCGTGGGACCGCGCCCGAAGATCGGCAAGCGGCGGGAGGAGGCGGAGAAGGTCCTTTCGGATGCCGCCGGTGCCCCGGTTTCCGTCTCCGGCGCGACGACGGACGGACTGGGCTTCCCCGGCAGAGGGGAAGGGCTCATGGCGGTGGCGACGGCACTGGTCGTCAAAACGTCCTGAGCGGATTCCCGTGGGGGCGCGGGGAACCACGCGACCGGCTCGCGCGCACCCGCCCCCGGCAACGGTGCTTCACATCCGGTGCCGCACACCTCCGTCGGCCCACTACCCTAGGTCCCGTGACGATTCGCCTGTACGACACCAACGCCCGGCAGATCCGTGACTTCGCCCCGCTCGCGCCGGGCTGCGTCTCGATCTACCTCTGTGGTGCCACCGTGCAGGCGGCACCGCACATCGGCCACATCCGGTCCGGCCTGAACTTCGACATCATGCGCCGCTGGTTCGAGTACCGCGGCTACGACGTGACGTTCATCCGGAACGTCACGGACATCGACGACAAGATCATCGCCAAGTCCGCCGACCAGGGCCGCCCCTGGTGGTCGATCGGCTACGAGAACGAGCGCGCGTTCAACGACGGCTACAGCGCGCTCGGCTGCCTCCCGCCGACGTACGAGCCCCGCGCGACCGGGCACGTACCGGAGATGATCGAGATGATGCGCGGGCTGATCGAGCGCGGTCACGCCTACGAGGCCGACGGCAACGTCTACTTCGACGTGCGCTCCTACCCGGACTACCTCCAGCTCTCCAACCAGGAGCTGGACAACCTCCGCCAGCCCGAGGGCGAGGGCGAGACCGGGAAGCGGGACCAGCGCGACTTCGCGCTCTGGAAGGCCGTCAAGCCGGGCGAGCCGAGCTGGGAGACGCCGTGGGGCCGCGGCCGTCCCGGCTGGCACCTGGAGTGCTCGGCGATGGCCCACAAGTACCTCGGCGAGGCCTTCGACATCCACGGCGGCGGCCTCGACCTGATCTTCCCGCACCACGAGAACGAGATCGCCCAGGCCAAGGGGTTCGGCGACGACTTCGCCCGGTACTGGGTGCACAACGCCTGGGTCACCATGAGCGGCGAGAAGATGTCGAAGTCCCTCGGGAACTCGGTCCTCGTCTCCGAGATGGTCAGGCAGTGGCGCCCGATCGTGCTCCGCTACTACCTGGGCACCCCGCACTACCGCTCGATGATCGAGTACAGCGAGGAGTCGCTGCGCGAGGCCGAGTCGGCGTTCGCGCGGATCGAGGGCTTCGCGCAGCGCGTGGTGGAGCTGGCCGGGGGCACCGTCGAGCCCTCGCCCGAGGTCCCGCCGGCCTTCGCCGAGGCGATGGACGACGACCTGGGCGTCCCGCAGGCGCTGGCCGTCGTGCACACCACCGTCCGGCAGGGCAACAGCGCCCTCGCGGCCGACGACAAGGAAGCCGCGGTGGCCCGCCTCGCCGAGGTCCGCGCCATGCTCGGCGTCCTCGGCCTGGACCCGCTCGCCCCGCACTGGGCCGGCGATGCCGAGAAGGGCGAGGACCTGCACGGCGTGGTCGACAGCCTGGTCCGGCTCGTCCTCGACCAGCGCGAGGCCGCCCGGGCCCGCAAGGACTGGACGACCGCCGACGCCATCCGCGACCAGCTGAACCAGTCCGGTCTCGCGATCGAGGACAGCCCCTCGGGCCCGCGCTGGACCATCAAGGCCTAGCCGCCCCGGATCAGAAGATCAATTGTGCCGCCCGGCTCCCCGGGCGGCACACTGCATAAGACGCACGTACGAAACGACGCTCACGGAGACGGGTAACCATGGCAGCCAACAACCGCCGCATGTCCGGCAAGAAGGGCGCGCAGGTCGGCAGTGGCGGCCAGCGGCGCCGGGGCCTGGAGGGCAAGGGCCCGACCCCGCCCGCCGAGATGCGCAAGGGACACAAGAAGAACCGCATCGCCACCGCCAAGGCCAAGCAGACCCAGCGCCGTCCGGTGGTGCGCGGCCGGGGCGGCAAGGGCACGTCCGAGATGGTCGTCGGCCGCAACCCGGTGGTCGAGGCGCTGCGCGAGGGCGTGCCGGCCTCGACCCTCTACGTCCAGCAGTTCATCGACAACGACGAGCGCGTCCGCGAGGCCCTCCAGCTCGCCGCCGAGCGCGGCGGCATCCACCTCATGGAGGCCCCGCGCCCCGAGCTGGACCGTATGACGAACGGGCTCAACCACCAGGGCCTGGTCCTCCAGGTCCCGCCGTACGAGTACGCGCACCCCGAGGACCTGGCCCAAGCGGCCTACGACGAGGGCGAGGACCCGCTGATCGTCGCCCTGGACGGGGTCACCGACCCGCGCAACCTGGGCGCCGTCGTCCGCTCCGTCTCCGCCTTCGGCGGTCACGGCGTGGTCGTGCCCGAGCGTCGCGCGGCCGGCATGACCGCCGGTGCCTGGAAGACGTCGGCCGGTACGGCGGCCCGTACGCCCGTCGCCCGCGCCACGAACCTGACCCGGGCCCTGGAGGCGTACAAGAAGGCCGGGATCGTGATCGTCGGCCTCGCCGCCGACGGCGAGCACGAGATCGGTGACCTGGAGGCGCTCGGCGGGCCCGTCGTCATCGTCGTCGGCAGCGAGGGCAAGGGCCTGTCCCGGCTGGTCGGCGAGACCTGCGACTTCCGCGTCCGCATCCCGATGCCGGGCGGCGCCGAGTCCCTCAACGCGGGTGTGGCGGCGGGCGTCGTGCTCTACGAGGCGGCACGGCAGCGGGACTGAGGCTGTACGAGGCGGCGCGCCGACCGGGGTGAACAACCGTCCGTAACCTCACCTGTGCGGGGTAATTCCGGCGTCCTGGACATCTTTGACGGGGTCCGGACACATCCGGCCGGTCAAAGCAGTGTCCTAACTCCACGTCACTCGGTTAGATGAGTGTGGACACCAGAACACCCCGCACACCCACGGGGGGCCGCTCGTCGGGATTCAGCTCCGGATTCGCCTCCGGGCTCGACGACGCTCCCGCGCTGAGCATGGTGAAGGTGCCGAGCGATCCGGCGCAGGTCATCGTCAACCACGCGAGTTTCCGCGTGCAGCTGGCCGCGTCGACGCGGCGTGGCCAGTCCTCCCGGCTCGCACGGCATTCGAGCGCCGCCGAGGACGCCGCGCGCATCCCGGCCGCGGGCCGCCGCCGGCCGGTCGTCTGGAGCGGCAGGTCCGCGCCCGACGACACCGGCGCGCACCGGCTGCTCCAGGCGGTCCGGGGCGGTGTCGTCCGGCACGCCGAGGAACCCGGCGAGCCGGCCGGGGCGACCCAGGTCATCCCGCGCGTCGGCGACGGCTACGGCGACTTCGACCAGACCGTCGAGACGCCGGTCCTCGGCCACCCGCGCGACCCCGCCTCGGGCGAGACCCGGCTCCTGCCGCACACGCGGCCGGTCGGCGGCGCGTACGACGAGCCGGACTACGGCGACCCGTCCTACGACGGTCCGTCCCACGACGGCACCGGCTACGACGACGACCGGTACGAGGACGACCGGTACGAGGAGTACGAGGGGCGGGCGTCGGCCCGGCGCGACGGCGACCCGGCCCGGCACGCCTACTACCCCGGCCGCCGGATGAACCTCGGTGTGGTGCTCCTCCCGCTCCGGATCTTCCTCGGCTTCATCTCCTGCTACGCCGGCATGGGCAAGCTGTGCGACCCCGTCTACTTCGACGGCGGCAAGCGCGGCTCCATGGTCACCTGGCTCAACACGCTGCACCCCTGGGAGGTGGCCGAGCCGCTGCGCCAGTTCGCCCTCCAGCACCCGGTCGGCTCGGGCCTGGTCATCGCCTTCTTCCAGGTGATCGTCGGTGTCCTGACCATCCTCGGCTGCTGGCAGCGGGTGGCCGCGGTCGTCGGCGCGCTGCTCTCCGCCGCGCTCATCGTCACCGTCAGCTGGAAGACCGTCCCCGCGTACGACGCGCCCGACATCATCTACCTCGCCGCCTGGTCCCCGCTGATCATCGCCGGCGCCCCCGTCTACTCCGTCGACGGCCGCCTCGCGGGCAGTGCCTGGCGGCGGCTGGGCCCGCACTCCGACATCTGGGACCTGCGCCTCTTCGTGCTCCGCCGCGGCGCCCTGATCACGGCCGTCACCATCGGCCTGACCCTGCTCATCGGCTCGCTGCTGGGCGGCGCGGTCCGCGACTCCAGCCGCGTGGTCGTCCCCGGCCCCGGCGAGGCCCCGCGCAACAACCTCCCCGGCGCCCCGCTCCCCGGTGAGCCGACCGAGCGCCGGCAGCAGCAGACGCCGTCCGCCTCCGCGCCGCCCTCCGGGGGTGCCTCGGCGAGCCCCTCGCGCGCCGCGACCACCCCGGGCGCGACCCGCAGCACGGACACCACCACCACGACCCCGAGCCAGACCCAGGGCACCACGGGCCAGGCCCCGCCCCGGCACACGGCTCCCGCGCCGACGACGGCGGGCCCGACCTCGGGCGGCACCGCCACCGGCGGCACGTCCTCGACGGGCGG
Source organism: Streptomyces sp. NPDC104367 (assembly GCF_055583825.1). Classification (NCBI taxonomy): domain Bacteria; kingdom Bacillati; phylum Actinomycetota; class Actinomycetes; order Kitasatosporales; family Streptomycetaceae; genus Streptomyces; species Streptomyces sp. NPDC104367. The sequence goes on from NZ_JBVJND010000032.1 coordinate 108,271, forward strand.
TACGGGCACCGGCGCCGGCACGGGCAGCAGCAGCACCGGCGGCAGCTCCACCTCCTCCGGGCAGCCGGGCCTGGTGGGCGGCCTGCTGGGCTAGCCGAGCGGAGACAGACCGGAAGCCCCGTACCACGAGAGGTACGGGGCTTCCGGACGTATACAAGGCCCGCCCCGACGAACGTCCGGCACCACCCGGCGGCTTACGGGCTCAGCGGCCTACGGGGTCGGCGGCTTATGGGCTCGGCGGCCTATGGGCTCAGCGGCCCACGGGGTCGGCGGCCTACGGGCCCAGCGGCTTACGGCCCCCTCGGCCTACCGGCCCAGCGTCGCCAGTTCCTTCGCCGCCTCCGTCAGGTCCTTCGCCGTGTCGATCGCCCGCCAGTAGGCGCCCTGCGGGATCGGGAACCCGGCCAGCCGCCGGCTGCGCGCCAGGTGCGGGAACGTGGTCCGCTCGTGGTCGCCCCGCTCCGGGAGCAGATCGGCGAACTCGGGGGAGAAGACGTACACACCGGCGTTGATCTCGAACGTCGACGGCGGTGCCTCGATGAAGTCGGTGATGTGGCCGAAGCCGTCCGTCTTCACCGCGCCCCAGGGAATCCGCGGCCGCGCGAGCGCCAGCGTCGCCACCGCGTCCCGCTCGGTGTGGAAGTCGGCCATGTCACGCAGCGAGAACCGCGTCCAGATGTCGCCGTTCGTGGCGTACCAGGGCAGCCCGGGGCGAGGCAGGCGCGCGGCCGCGTACTTGAGGCCGCCGCCGCGGCCGAGCGGCTCGTGCTCCACCACCGTGGTGACGGAGAGCGGCAGGTCCGCCGTCGCCAGCCACTTCTGCAGGACGTCGGCGAGATGGCCGCAGGAGACCACCACGTCCGTGACGCCCTCCTCGGCGAGCCAGGTCAACTGGTGGCCGATGATGGGCGTGCCCGTACCGGGGATCTCGACCATCGGCTTGGGCCGGTCGTCGGTGTACGGGCGCAGCCGTGAGCCCTGGCCACCGGCCAGGACCACGGCTTGAGTGGGGCGCAGCGCGTCGCTCGGATGGGTCATGCCCGAACTGTACGTCGCGCCCCGGCGGCGGTTTCCTGCCGCCGGGAGGTCCTTAAGGACCTGTTACCCGCTTACCACCCGCGTTCAGCTGTGTGCCGCGAGCACGCCCGAGGCGAACGAGGTGTCGCAGACCGGGCGGGCGTAGGACTGGGCGCGTGAGGCGCCGTAGATGCGCACCGCGGCGCGGCCCAGGGCGCGGGCGATGGACGTGCAGTGCTCGGCGAGCGACGGGTGGCCGTTGACCGCCTGCTGGAGGTGGGTGAGGACCTGGCCCGGGTTGTGGTCCTGGAGCTCGGTCATCAGCTGTTCGCGCAGCACGTCCTGCGGGGCCTTGGCCGCGGCCTTCGTGGAGACGTGCGCGTCGGTCACGTCGGTCGCGGTGAGCACCGAGCTCCGCGGGCTTCCCGTCCAGTTCACGCGGGTGACGGCGAGGGTCCCGGAGAGCACCAGGACGACGGGCAGGACGAAGGCGAGCGTGCGGCCGATCCGGCGGGCGGGACCGCCCCGGTGGTCGCGTCGCGTCTGTGGGGTGGTGGAGTGCTTCACGCGTGTGAGGGTAGCGTGCGGTAATGATTTGGCGACATTTAGTCACCGGTTCGGGGGATGGGGAAGTGCCGTTTTTCGGGTACGGCGTTGACGGACACTGCTCGAAAACCACCCGTTCGCCGGGATGGATCGGAGCAACGGAAAGGGCCCCGCAGCAGGCTGCGGGGCCCTTTCCGTCAATCGGGGCAAGTTCACCCTGGCCGGAGGTTTCTCCGGTTGATGGTGACTCAGTCGGAGAGGCGCTCGCCCGTGGAGGTCGAGAACACGTGGGTCTCGCCCGGCCGCGGCACGACGTGCAGCGTGGCGCCCTTGTCCGGGACCGCGCGGCCGCTGACGCGGACGACCAGGTCCTTGAGGTCGTCGCCGACCTTGGCGCTGCCGTAGACGTAGCCGTCGGCGCCGAGCTCCTCGACGACGTTCACGGAGACCGCGAGACCGGCCGGGGCGTCCTCGCTGTCCTTGGAGAGCGCGGAGGCGGCCTCGCCGTTGTGCTCGACGACGTCGAAGTGCTCGGGGCGGACGCCGACGGTCACCGTGCGGTCGCCCTTGTCCGCGGCGGCCTTGAGCGCCTCGCGGTTGACCGGGACGACGCTGTTGCCGAACTTCACGCCGCCGTCGGTGATCGGGACCTCGACCAGGTTCATGGCGGGGGAGCCGATGAAGCCGGCGACGAAGAGGTTGGCCGGGCGGTCGTACATGTTGCGCGGCGAGTCGACCTGCTGGAGCAGACCGTCCTTGAGGACCGCGACGCGGTCGCCCATCGTCATGGCCTCGACCTGGTCGTGGGTGACGTAGACGGTGGTGATGCCGAGACGGCGCTGGAGCGACGCGATCTGCGTACGGGTGGAGACGCGGAGCTTGGCGTCCAGGTTGGACAGCGGCTCGTCCATGAGGAAGACCTGCGGCTCACGCACGATGGCACGGCCCATCGCGACACGCTGGCGCTGACCGCCGGAGAGCGCCTTCGGCTTGCGGTCCAGGTAGTCGGTGAGGTCGAGGATCTTCGCGGCCTCCTCGACCTTCTGCCGGATCTCCGCCTTGTTGACGCCGGCGATCTTGAGCGCGAAGCCCATGTTGTCGGCGACGGTCATGTGCGGGTAGAGCGCGTAGTTCTGGAACACCATGGCGATGTCCCGGTCCTTGGGCGGCAGGTGCGTGACGTCGCGGTCGCCGATGCGGATGGCGCCGCCGTTGACGTCCTCCAGGCCCGCGAGCATCCGGAGCGAGGTGGACTTGCCGCAACCCGACGGGCCGACGAGGACGAGGAACTCGCCGTCCTCGATCGCGATGTCGAGGCCGTCTACGGCGGGCTTGGTGGAGCCCGGGTAGATCCGGGTCGCCTTGTCGAACGTGACAGTGGCCATGGCTCAGAGGCCCCCTTCTACCGGCAGGAACGTGCCGGACGATCCGTTGTAGGAAGGTGGTGGTGTAGTCCACGGGAGTGAACTGGTTCTGGACGGTACCTGGCGTTCACCCTGTATGTCAGTACCTGGAGGCCTGTGAACTTCGCGGAAATTTTCGACGGGCCCCATCGGCGACGTGGGTACACTGCACAGGCACATCGGCGCCGAGCGCCCGTGCAGGCCTCCTTAGCTCAGCTGGCCAGAGCAACGCACTTGTAATGCGTAGGTCGTCGGTTCGAATCCGACAGGGGGCTCTTGTCAGGTCCGGGAGATCGGCTGGGGTGTCGCCGGTTCCGGTTCCGGTCCCGGTGCCGTCCGGCGCAGGAGTGCCGCGCCCAGTGGGGTCAGGGTGTGCAGGACCGTCTGGCCCACCTGGCGGCTGGTCGTCAGGCCGGAGTCGCGGAGCACCGAGGTGTGGCGGCTGGCGGCGGAGAGCGAGATGCCCGCCACCCGTCCGACCTCCCCGGTGGTCAGGCCGTCGGCGATGCTCCGCAGGACCCGCGCCCGGGTGCTCCCCAGCAGCGCGTCCAGCGGCATCCGTTCCCTGGGGAGCGCTTCCTCGGAGACCCGCGGGCAGTTGAGCGGGTACGAGATCACGGGAGGCAGGTCGGCGTCGGCGAGGGCGACCGGTGTGCCCCACGAGAAGTACGTCGGCACCAGCCTGATCCCGCGGCCCCGCAGATGCAGGTCGCGGTCGGTCCGGTAGTCCACTTCGAGGACCGGTCTGTGCCAGCGCATCCGGGGCCCCAGGCTCGACAGCATGCCCTCGACCCCGCGGGCCAGCACCGCGCGGGCGAGAAGACCGCGGTGCGCGGCGATCGCGCCGGCCATGTGCTCCGTGAACGGGGCGACGGCCACCTCGTGGTACCGGCGCATCAGCTCGGTCAACTCCCGCCGCTCGGGCCCCTGTTCCAGCTTCGCCGTCCAGGACGGCACCGGCGAGACGCGGTCGAGGAGCCGTAACTCGGCGCGCAGGTCGCGCCGCGGCATCCGGAGGATGCCGTCGAGGGCCGCGTCCAGCCCGCCCTCGGACTCCGGCGGTGTCAGGAAGTCGGGCAGATAGGGGCCCAGCGGGTAGAGGGCGAACAGCACACCGCGCACGGCCCTCGTCAGCCCGGCGGCGCTCAGGTTGGCGCGTATCGTCCGGTGCCAGTCGCCGAACTGGCTGCGCCCGTGGCGTGATTGCAGCCGGTGGAGGGTGGAGAGCGCTTCCCACATCGGGTCCGGTTCGGTGGCGACCCGGACGCGCGCCAGGTCCACCTCGGTGAAATGAATGCGGAGCACCTTGTTCCCCCCAGATGAGCTGCTCATTTGCACAGAGGCGCAAGAGTGTGTCCCCTGCTACAGGTGCATGCCAAGGTTTCGCCAGGCCAAGTGGCTTTTTGGCCGGATCCGATGCTCCACCGTCCGAGCAGGAGGAAAGCGCATGCCCTCGAAGAGATTCAAGGTTGCTGCCAGCACCATCGGCGCCCTCACGGCCACGGTGCTCGCCATCAGCGCCACCCCCGCTTCCGCGAGCGGCACGTACAGCGGCCTGGCCTACGTGTACGGCGGCGGCGTCTTCACCGACGACTGGAACAACGAGGGAATCGTCGACACCACCCACAACGCGTCCTCCAACGCGACCTGCCTGTGGCAGAAGATCCTGTGGGCCGACGGCGAACTCGCGGCCTCCGGCATCGACGGCGTCTTCGGGAGCGGCACCAAGTCCGCGACCGAGGACTGGCAGACCAAGTTCAGCGTGTCGCCGGTCGACGGCTCCGCGGGCGAGAAGACCTGGACCGCGGCGGGCAAGTGGCTGGAGAACTCCAGCTTCACGACGAGCGGTGAAACCGTCGCCTACTACATCGGCACCTCCCACGTGCTCGACATCTCACGTGACAGCGACGGCTACTACCACTTCACCGACGGCGACGGCGACGGCCGGATCGCCGGGTACGACTACCGGACCTGCAGCTAGGTGCTGCCGGCGGACCGGGACACCTGAACCGTCCCGGTCCGGTCCGCGGCCCGCGGGCGTCGCTGGAGGGGCCGACGGCCTTCCAGCGGCGCCCGCGCGGCCGTGCGGTGGTCAGTGCCGCCCCGCCACCCGGTCCGCGATGCGGGCCAGGCGGGAGGACTCGCCGCTCGGGTGGAGCCGTTCGCGCTGGTCGGCGGCGCGGTAGGTGGCGTACATGCCCTGGACCCCCAGCCAGCGGAAGGGCTCCGGCTCCCACTTGCGCACCTTGTGGTTCACCCAGGGGAGTTCGGTGAGGTCGGTACGGCCGCCCTGGCCGGAGTCGAGCTGGACGAGGTCCCTGAGGGTGCGGGCGGCCAGGTTGGTGGTCGCGACGCCGGAGCCGACGTAGCCGCCCGCCCAGCCCAGGCCCGTCGTCCGGTCCAGGGTGACGGTCGCGCACCAGTCGCGCGGCACCCCGAGCACACCCGACCAGGCGTGCTCGATCCCGACCCCGGCGAGCGCCGGGAAGAAGCGCACGAGGATCTCCCGCAGCGCCTCGACGGTCGCCCCCTGCGTCCGGCCGTCGTTGTCCGTCCGCGACCCGAAGCGGTACGGCACCCCGCGCCCGCCGAGCGCGATCCGGCCGTCGGCCGTGCGCTGGGCGTACATGTAGGCGTGCGCCATGTCCCCGAGGGTCTCCAGGCCCGTCCAGCCCACCGACTCCCACTGCTCCTCGGTCAGCGGCTCGGTGGCGATCATCGAGGAGTTCATCGGCAGCCAGGTGCGCTTCTGGCCCTTGAGGTTCGCGGTGAAGCCCTCGGTGCAGCGCAGGATGTAGGGGGCGCGGACCGTGCCGTAGGGCGTGACGGCGTGCCGGGGGCGGATCTCGGTGACCGGGGTGGACTCGTGGATGTCGACGCCCAGCGCCTCCACGGCGGCCGCCAGACCCTTGACCAGCTTCACCGGGTGCAGCCGGGCGCCGTGCGGGGTCCAGGTGCCGCCCACCGCGTCGGCGACGCGGATCCGCTCCCGGGTCTCCCCGGCGCCGTACAGCTCGCGGTCCTTCTCGCCGTACGACAGCTCGTGCTCGTGGAACGCCTTGAGGCGGGCCAGCTGGGCCGGGGTGGTGGCCACCTCCAGCACGCCGCCCTTGTGCAGGTCGGCGTCGATCTCCTCGGCCGCGGTGACCGCGAGCACCTCGTCGACGGTCTCGTTCATGGCCTTCTGGAGGCGTACGGCGGCCTCGCGACCGTGCAGGGCCGCGTACCGGTCGCGGCCGGCGATGCCGTTGTACAGCCAGCCGCCGTTGCGGCCGGAGGCGCCGTAGCCGCAGAACTTCTGCTCCAGGACGGTGATGCGGAGGAAGGGGGCGGCCTTCTTCAGGTAGTAGGCGGTCCACAGGCCGGTGTACCCGCCGCCCACGATCACCACGTCCGCCGACGTGTCACCGGCGAGCGGCTCCCGCACCGCCGGGAGGCCGTCGTCCGCGTACCAGAAGGAGATGCCACCGTTCACGACACTGCTCGACGAGCTGCTCATGGCCGGACGTTAACCCTTGAGGGCGGCCAGTGTCTCCTTCGGATTCCATGCTTTTCCGCGCCCTCTGACCAGCGGATAGCAGGCGAGACCGATCAGTACGGAGGTGAAATGTCCCAGATCGGTGAAGGTCGGCGACTCGGTCAGCGGCAGGCCGTAGACCAGCAGGACGACCGTCAGGTACCCGTACCGCCAGGGCGTCGCGACCCGGTACGCGAGCACCCCGATCACCCCGGCGAGCGCGTAACTCACGCCGATGTCAAGGGTGTTGACCGCGGAGTAGGGGGCGATCCCGTCGCGGATGCCCTTGAGCAGCGCGCCCTCGCTGATCAGGGTGGCCAGCACGTGCGCGGCCACGCACACCGCCAGCCAGCGCACCGTCCCCAGCCAGCGCTCCGCCGGTGCGTGGAAAACGGTGTAGAGGAAGGCGTACGGAACCCAGTGCCCGCCGTCGATCCACATCGCGCTCGCGATCAGCACCCGCACCGGGTTGTCCGACAGCTCCCGGATGTTGGTGGACCGCTGCCGCAGGAACTGCTGCTCGAACGCCGGTGACATGTGGTGCAGCGCGACGGTCGTCACGAAGAGGATGGCCAGCCACACGTAGGCGCCGGGGGCGCTGCGGACGTACGCCCACACCCCGCCGCCGAGTCCCCGGAGAATTCGCATGAGCCGATTCATGCACGGCCGTGACCCCACCCGGGTGATCGACATCCCGGACGGGTTGTCAGTGGCGGCGGGCAGGATGGGGGGTATGGCGAGGACAGGTGCCGGTGGGACCGGCGGCGGCAGGGTGAAGGGCGCGCGGCGGCCGGAGGTGCGGCTGCCCCCGCTGGAGCCCTGGACCGGCGGTGAGCTGGAGCCGGACGGGGACTACGACGGGCTGGAGATCCGCGAGGCGGACTTCGCGGGGCAGGACGGGGCGGGCGCCCGCTTCATGGACTGCGCGCTGACGGGCTGCGCCCTCGACGAGGCGGTGCTGCGCCACGCCCGGGTGCTGGACTCGGTCCTCACCGGGGCGAGGGGCGTCGGCACGGACCTCGCCGACGCCACCCTGCGCGACGTCGAGGTGGTCGACGCACGCCTCGGCGGCACCCAGCTGCACGGCGCGGTGCTGGAGCGGGTGGTGATCCGCGGCGGCAAGATCGACTACCTCAACCTGCGCAGGGCCAGACTGCGGGACGTGGTCTTCGAGGGCTGCGTCCTGGTGGAGCCGGACTTCGGGGAGGCGGTTCTGGAGCGGGTCGAGTTCGACGGCTGCACCCTGAAGGGCGCGGACTTCAACGGGGTGACGATGAAGGACGTCGACCTGCGGGGCGCCGCCGCACTGGAGATCGCGCGCGGGGTGGACCGGCTGGCCGGGGCGGTGATCAGCATGTCCCAGCTGCTGGACCTGGCCCCGGTGCTGGCGGTGCAGCTGGGCATTCGAGTGCAGGACTGAGCGCCGGCGGCACCGCCCCGGGCCTCAGGCGCGCGCCGGCGGCACCGCCCCGGGCCTCAGGCGCGCGTCGGCGGCACAGCCTCAGGCCCGCGCCGGCGGCACAGCCTCAGGCCGGGGGTGGGGGCGCCGCCGTCCGCCGCAGGCCCAGCAGGTCGTCCGGGTCCTGGAGCAGCGCCGGCTGGGCGGCGATCATGCGGCGGACTGCGGGTTCCGGCATGCGGATCACCACCGGCCGGGGCAGCGTCAGCTCCCGTACGGCGGTGGCGCTACGGCTGGAGCGCATCCGGTCGGTCACCTTCGCCACCACCCGCACGTCCAGCGTGAACTGCACCAGGACCGAGGAGAGCTTCGGCTTGTGCAGCGGCATCGAGCCCGACGCGTTCACCGCCGTGTCGGCCCCGCCGCCCGTGCCGCCGGCGCTGCCCATCAGCTGGTTGAGGCGGAACTCGTCGGCGTTGAGCAGTCCGGCGCCCGCCAGACCGCGCGCCGAGCGGCCGTGGTCGGCCGAGCTGAGGCCGTCCGTCTGGGTGGGCCGCGGTGCCTCCAGGTGGCTCTGCCCCACCGTCTCGAAGGTCATCTTGTCGCCGACGCCCAGCACCCGCCCGTCCCGCAGCCGCGCGTGCAGGGACGCCCGCAGGTCCTGGCCCGTCGCCCCGGTGGCGTGCACCGGCGGCAGTTCCGCCCCGGCGGAGGTCAGCAGCGGCAGCGCCGAGGTGAGCCACTCGGTGGAGACGGCCTCGTGCAGGGTGTACGCGGCCGCCTGGCCCTTGGTCCGGAAGCGGTCCTTGCCGCCCGCCTCCCGGACCGCGGAGTTGACCAGCTCCCGCACCTGCGGGGCCCCTTGGAAGCCGTTGACCTGCGCCTCCATCGGCAGCCGCACCCCGCCGGAGCGCCAGCCGCCGAGCGCGGTCGGCCGGTCGTCCCGCGCCCCGGCGGCCGCCACCGGGGCGGGGCGCGGCGCGGTCAGCCGGCCGAGGGCCGCGAGGTCCTTGTCCAGGACGCGGTGGGTCAGCGCCTGGCGGCCGAGCGAGACCGTCGCCATCCGGCGGTCGCCCCGGTGCAGTTCGAGGGTCGCCTCGATCGGCACCCGCATCTTCGATGACTTGGCGGTCTTCGCCTCCGCGACCGTCTTCATGCCGAGCTGGCCGCGGCCGGCCGCGCCGGAGCGCCGCGAGTCGCCCGAGCCGTAGCCCAGTCCCGCCGCGCCGCCCATGCTCTTCAGCTGCCCGACCCCGCCGTCCGGTTTGCCGGAGCCGGCGAAAATGCCCTCCACGCCGGTGCTCACGCCCTCGTCGTGGGAGGTGGCCTGCTGGGTGACGGCCGCGGTGATGTACTCCATGTCCCGGCCGTCGTCCGCCGCGCCCTCGTAGCCGCCGTCACCCAGGCGGTTGACCTTGAACACCGCCCAGTACGGCGTCTTGCGGCCGTCGAACAGCTCGACGGTGACCCCGCCGTCCATGGCGCCGGAGAGCAGCCCGGCGCTGCCGTCGCGGTCCAGGACGCGCAGCAGCCGCTGCACGTTGTCGTTGCGGTCGGCCAGCTGCCGCCGGGGCAGCAGGTCGTCGGCGAGGCCCTGCTGTCCGTTCTCCGCGAGCCGGGCGCGCAGCCGGGCCAGCAGCGGCACGAAGTTGGGCAGGTTCTCGATCATGCCGAAGCCGAGCGGCAGCCCGCGGTCGAAGGACGGGCCGGTGCGCGGCGGCGCCGACGTGGAGGACCCCGCGGTGTCCCCGGTGCGGGCCTGCTCGCGGCCCTCGCGTTCAGCGCCCTTGCGGGAGCCCTCGGCCGGCCGCTGCCCGGGCCGGGACATCGGTTCCGGTTCGGGGTCGAGCTTCAGCTGCCTGCGGATGTGCGCCGGCAGCTGCGCCTCGGTCAGCCACACGGCCGCCTCGGCCGGCAGGGTGCGGCCGGCCGTCGCCACGTAGGGGCCGCCGCCGGTGACCTTGACCTCGGCGACCATGGTGACGAGCAGGTCGCACTGGACCAGGTAGAGCGGTGCCTTCTTCGGGGTGTGGGCGTTGCGCTCGATCGTGCCGGACAGGGCCGCGGACCGGGTGTCGCCCTCGCTGCTGGTGCGGTTCGCGGACAGGCCCTGGCCCAGCCGCCACTCGGGGCCGTTCTCCGAGCCGGTGGCGCCGACCTGCACCGTGCTGGTGGTGCCGGTGCCCTCCTGTCCGGCGGCCTGGTGTCCGCCGAGCACGAAGGTCTCGGTGCCGGGACCGGCCCCCTGGTGCAGGAACTTGGGGTTGGTCAGCGTGAGCCGGGTGCCCACGGCCCCGTTGAGCGCGGCGAGCCGGCGCGGGTAGCGCAGGTTCTTCACCACCCACCCGGAGGACGCGGCCTGGCGCAGCGAGGCGGTGATGGCCTGCGGCCCGAACCGTTCCTCGATCGCCAGCCGCGGCGCGAGCCCCTCCGTCCGGAGCGCGGGGTCCTCGCGGACGCCCTTGTTGCGGGCGGCGGCCCGGGACAGCAGCTGGAAGGCGAGGTCCCGGACGGCCTGGCCGTCGCCGACCGTCTCCACCAGCTGCCAGTCGCGCAGCGCCTGCCCGACGGACGGCCGGGGCACGAGCGTGGCCAGGTCGCCGATGCCCTCGGCGCTGACGGCGTGCTCGGGGCGCGGGGTCTGCGCCCGCCGCCTGTCGCGCACCGCGTCCTGGCGCCGCTTGCCCTCCTCGTCGAGGGTGAACTCGGTCGGGGTGACCAGCCGTACGTCCTGCTCCTCCAGGTGCAGGCCGGCCAGTGTGGTGGGCTCGGGGGCGTCCTGGCCGGGGGAGCCGGGGATGAGGGCGCGGCCGAGCTTGCGCTGCCGGGAGGTCATGGTGACGTCGACGTTCAGGCGCAGGGCCGCTCCGAAGCTGCTGGCCTTCTCGGAGCCGTTGGTGAGGACGTCCGTGCGGGTGGTGGGTCCCGCCTGGTTGCGGCGGGTGCCGGCGCGGTGTCTCTCGTAGCGGGCCGAGCCGGTCAGGGTGCCGGGGACGATCCTGGCCTGGCCGAGCACCAGACCGCCGATCGAGCGCGAACTGCTGCGTCCGCTCTGGGTGTTGCCGGTGACACCGGAGTGGCTGCGCACCAGCCAGTTGTCGGTGTCGCCGAGGTAGCCGGTCTCGCGCAGCTCCCCTCTCACCCGCAGCTGCACGTCGTGCGAGTGCAGCGTGCTCTTGCGGCGCAGCCGCACCCGGATGCCGGTCGAGGTCAGCTGGTCCTTGTTGACGCGCAGATTGGTCTCGGACAGGGCGGCCATCAGCTCGCGGTGGTTGCGCCGCTGGAGGGCGGCCTCCTCCTTGCCCGGTACCGAGGCGACCGTCTCCGTGCCGAAGGCGGGCAGGTAGCCGGCCAGCCGGGGGTCGGTCGCGAACAGCTGCTGCACCGCGCGCACCATGGGCCCGGTGTCGAGCCGGCTGAGGGTGACGCTGGAGCCCATGGCGCCGAACGGCAGGTGCCGCTCGACGTCGACCTCGTCGCCGTTCTCGTCGGTCCGTCTGGGCTTCTCGACGAACTCGCCGGCCTCGGTGCCGGGCGGCAGCGGCAGCCCGAGGGACTGCGCCTCGTCGGCTCTGAGGCTCATCCACACCCGCATCGAGTGCCGGGCGGCCCGGGTCCCGGGCCGCAGGATCATCCCGGCCGAGCGCGGTCCCGTGCCCTCCGCGGTGAACTCCACGGTCGCGAGGTAGAGCACCTTGTCGCCGCGCACCTCCGCGCCCTGGCGGCTGGACACGGTCTGCTCGGCCACCGTGAACCGCGCCTTGCGGGCCGCCGCGACCGGCATGGCCGTGGCCCGTACGACGGCCGCGTTGCCGGCCGCTCCGACGCCGATGGCCGGGCCCAGGCCGCCGGTGACGGAGCGGCCCTTGCCCGCGCTCTCGGTGACGGTGTGCTGGGTCTGCTGGTGGGTGCGCAGCTGGGTTCCGCCGGTGCCCCAGGCGGGGGACATGCCGGTGATCTCGGCGTGCAGGCGGTAGCTGCCGACGCTGCTGCCGTCCTTGGACGCCAGGTCCTCGCCGGTCACGCCGTCGCGCAGCAGCCGGGGCATGTCCTCCAGGACGGCCGGGGTGGAGGTGGCCTCGTAGAGGCGGGCGCGGCCGGGTGCGCCGGGCGCGGTGAGCGAGGGGTGCAGGACGCCGGCGACCGTGTCGAAGAGCCCGCCGCCGCCCTGGTGCGGGGCGGCGGCGTCGGAGACCGCGACCGGGGCCATGGAGTCGGCGAGGGAGACGCGCCGGGCGGTCTCCGCCCGGACGGGGGCCGGGGCGGCCGGGGCCACGGTGCCGGCCGGGACGAGGTGCTCGGTGGGCACGCGCTGGGTGAGGGTGCCGGGGCCGTGGAAGGTCTGCGCGTTCTCGGCGCCGTGCTTCTTGATCCGTACGCCGTAGCGGACCTTGCGGGGCGCTTCCACCGAGCCCTTGTCGCTGCGCAGCACGCGCGGTTCGGCCACGTTGCGCTGGCTGCGGGACTCCCGCGAGGACTGCCAGGGCTGGGCGGCGGCGAGGCCCGCGCCGCCCAGCCACAGGCCCGGTACGACGGGTGCGAGTCCGAAGGCCATGCCGCCCAGGCCGGTGCCGGCCCCGCCGCTCGCGGTGGTCGCGACGGTGGCGGCGGTGTTGTGCTGGACGTCGACCTTGGTGTCCTTGCCCTCGGCCTCGTCCACCGCGGCGAGCGGCGCTCCGTCCGGGTCCGGCACGGTGTTGGCGAGCAGGTCCCCCGGGTGGAAGACGGGCGGGCGGTCGTCGGCGGCGCGGGTGAGGGTGACGGTGACGTCGTACCACTCCTTGCCGGTCCTGCCCTTGACCGCGAAGGCGCGGCCCTGCCCGTAGTACGACTCGGGGCGTCCGGCCAGGTCGGCGGCGATCTCGGCGACGGTGCCCTCGCCGTGTCCGACGACGGCGGCGACGGCGGTGCGCACGAACTCGTGCCCGGTCAGTCCGTACGCCGTGGACAGCCCGGCGGCCTCGAAGTCCATGAGGTACGGCGGGAGCACGAGTCCGGGGGCGGTGAGCTCCTCCTCGATGACGGCCGGGGGCGCGGGCCGGGCGCGTCCGGCGGCGGGCCGGGAGACGCCCTTGCCCTTCCCGTTGCGCAGCGCGAGCGTGGTGGCCGCGTTCCCCGCCTTCCCCTGGAGGGCGAGCATGGCGTTCTCCCTGGGGCCGGCGGTCCGTGCGCCGGCCGCCCGGGAGGTCTCCGAAGGGGTGTCCTTGCCGTTGTCGCCTGCCTGTCGCTGCGTCCGCACGACCTCAACGTATGCACCGCGGACCTGCCCGAACCGCTGTCCGCCGACTCCTGCCGCACTTGTCATGTGCGGCTCTACGGGCGGTCAACTCCCGTACACCTGGCGGTCGCGAAACGGCGTCGAAACGATCAGGAGACCCTCGGGAAACGGGCCTGGAGGGTCCAGATCGCCGGGTTGTCGGCGAGGTCCTCGTGCATGTCGGTCAGGTCGGCGATCAGGTCGTGGAGGAAGTCCCTCGCCTCCCGGCGCAGTTCGGCGTGGGAGAAGGTGAGCGGGGGCTCCTCGGCCCGCATCCAGTCCGCCTCGACGTCCACCCAGCCGAAGCGGCGCTCGAAGAGCATGCGGTCGGTGGACTCGGTGAAGTCGAGCTCCGCGTGCTGGGGCCGGGAGGCCCGGGACCCGGCCGGGTCCCGGTCGATGCGCTCCACGATGTCGCACAGCGCCCACGCGAAGTCGAGCACCGGCACCCATCCCCAGGCTGTGGACAGCTCCCGGTCCGCCTTGGTGTCGGCGAGATAGACGTCCCCGCAGAACAGGTCGTGCCGCAGCGCGTGCACGTCCACCCGCCGGTAGTCGGTCTGGGGCGGGTCGGGGAAGCGGTTGGAGAGGGCGTAGCCGATGTCGAGCACATGCCGATGGTGTCATGGCGTCCTACGATCACGAGCGTGCCCCGATCCACGCCCCTGCTCGCCTCTCTCCTGCTGGCCCTCGCCCTCACCGCGTGCGACGGCGGGGTCCAGGGAACCCCGGGCGGCTCGGGCCTGCACGACCCGTACTTCCCGAAGGCGGGCAACGGCGGCTACGACGTCGGACACTACGGCCTCACCCTCGCCTACGACCCCGGCACCCGCCGCCTCACCGGCACCGCCGTCGTCACCGCCCGCGCCACCCGGGACCTCACCGCGTTCGACCTCGACCTGGCGGGGATGGACGTCGACTCGGTGACCGTCGGGGGCCGCCGGGCCCGCTGGAACCGGGCGGGCCAGGAGCTGACGATCCGCCCCCACGACGACCTGAGGAAGGGCGAGACCTTCGCCGCCACCGTGCGCTACTCGGGCCGCCCGGAGAAGATCACCGACCCCGACGGCTCCGAGGAGGGCTGGCTGCGCACCGCCGACGGAGCGCTGGCCCTCGGCGAACCGGTCGGCTCGATGGCCTGGTTCCCCGGCAACGACCACCCCTCGGACAAGGCGTCGTACGACATCGCGGTCACCGTCCCCGAGGGCCTCCAGGCCGTCTCCAACGGGGAGCTGAGGAGCGAGACGACGAAGAACGGCCGGACCACCTTCGTCTGGCACAGCGCCGAGCCGATGGCGAGCTACCTCGCCACGGTCGCCGTCGGCCGCTACACGGTCACCCGCTCCACGACCCCCGGCGGTCTGCCGGTGTACGTCGCGGTGGATCCGACGCAGGTGACGGCGAGCCGGGCGGTGCTCGCGAGGATCCCCGAGATCATCGCGTGGGAGGCGGACAACTTCGGCCCCTACCCGTTCTCCTCCACGGGCGCGATCGTGGACCGCCCGGCGGACGCCGGGTACGCGCTGGAGACCCAGACCCGGCCCGTCTTCCCCGGCGCCCCGGACACCGCCACCCTCGTCCACGAGCTCGCCCACCAGTGGTACGGCGACTCCGTCACCCCGCGGACCTGGCGCGACATGTGGCTCAACGAGGGCTTCGCGACCTACGCGGAGTGGCTCTGGGACGAGGACCACGGCGGCCCCACCGCCCAGCGCACCTTCGACAAGGTCTACGCCACCCCGGCCGGCGACGAGGACCTCTGGGGCTTCCCGCCCGCCGACCCGCCGAGCGCCGCGTACATCTCGGAGCGGCCCGTCTACGACCGGGGCGCGATGGTCCTCCAGAAGATCCGCCAGAAGGTCGGCGACGACCGCTTCCACGCCATCGTCCGGGGCTGGTCGGCCGCCCACCGCCACGGCAACGCGGACACCGCCCGGTTCACCGCGTACGTCGAGAAGGCGGCACCCGGCGAGGACTTCTCCGCGATCTGGAAGACATGGCTGTACGGCGACGGGAAACCGGCCCGACCCTAGCGGTCAGGTCAGGTCAGGTCAGGTCAGGTCGGCCGGGCGGGACCGCAGCATCCGTGACAGCAGCCCGGCCAGCGCCTCCTGCTCCGGGCGGTCCAGCACCCCGAACCACTGCTCCTCCCGCGCCGTCTGCTCGGCGAAGGCCTCCCGCACCGCGCGCTCGCCCGCCTCCGTCAGCGCCACCAGCACCGCCCGGCCGTCACCGGGCACCGCGCGCCGCTCGACCAGACCGCCCCGCTCCAGGGTGTTCACCACGTTGGTCACCGCCGACCGGGACATCACCGCGATCTCGGCCAGCCGCACCGGCTGGGTGGGGCCGAGCACCCACAGTTTGAACATCAGCCGGAACCCGGGCAGCGTCCAGCCGCGCGGCCGGTGCACCCGGGACTCCAGGTCGGTGACGAGCAGGTACGCGAGTTGCAGCAGATGGTGCGCGACCGTGAACGCCTCCGCCTCCGCGGGCGTCCGGCTCCGGGCCAGCCACTCCCGTGCGGTGGCCGCGTACCGCAGGTCCGCGGGCAGGTCGTCGTCGGGATCGCCGGGGCGCGCTGTGCTCATGCCCCCAGTCTCCCCGGCCGGCGGCCCGGGTCGGCACCGGTCGGCCGGGTTATTGTTACGGCCATAACAAGATGGGGCTTCGGACACGGAAACGGAGGCGCCCGTGCGCATCGTCATCGCAGGGGCCGGCATCGGCGGTCTCACGGCCGCCCTCAGCCTGCACGCGGCGGGGTTCACCGATGTCACCGTCCATGAGGCGGCCGAGGAGATCCGGCCGCTCGGCGTCGGCATCAACCTGCTGCCCCACGCCGTCCGCGAGCTGACCGAACTCGGTCTCGGCGAGCGGGTGGACGCCATCGCCGTCGCCACCGCCGAACTCGCCTACTTCAACCGGTACGGCACCCCGATCTGGTCCGAGCCGCGCGGCCGGGACGCCGGGTACGCGTGGCCGCAGTACTCCGTGCACCGCGGCCGGCTCCAGATGCTGCTGCTGGACGCGGTGCGCGAACGTCTCGGCGCGCACGCCGTCGTCACCGGCAGCAGGATCACCGGGCCCGGCGACGAGGACCTGCTGATCGGCGCGGACGGCATCAACTCCGCCGTCCGCGCGCACCTCTACCCCGACGAGGGCCCGCCGCCGTGGAACGGCCTGGTCCTGTGGCGCGGCGTCACCCGCGGGGACGGCTTCCTCACCGGCCGCTCCATGATCATGGCGGGCGACGGCACCCAGAAGTTCGTCGCCTACCCGATCGAGACCGGGAACGGCCGCCCGCTGGTCAACTGGATCGCCGAGCGGCCGCTGGAGGGCGAGCCGCCGGAGCGCGGCAACTGGAACCGCCCCGCCGACGCGGCCGTCGTGGGCCGCCACTTCGCCGACTGGCGCTTCGACTGGCTCGACGTGCCCGCCCTCATCGCCGGTGCGGAGGCCGTGTACGAGTACCCGATGGTCGACCGCGACCCCCTCCCGCGCTGGACGCACGGCAGGGTCACGCTGCTCGGCGACGCCGCCCACGCCATGTACCCCATCGGGTCCAACGGCGCCTCCCAGGCCGTCCTCGACGCCCGGGTCCTGGCCCACTGCCTCGCCCACGGCGACCTCGCCGCCTACGAGGCCCTGCGGCGCCCCGCCACCACCTCGCTCCAGGAGTCGAACCGGCGGATGGGCCCGGAGGTCGTCATGAAGATCGCCCACGAGCGCGCCCCCGGGGGCTTCACCGACATCGAGGACGTGGTCCCGCACGAGGAGCGGGCCCGCATCGCCGCCTCCTACAAGAACATCGCCGGCTTCGACGCCAAAGCGCTGAACGACCGGCACTCCTGGAGCGTCGGCCGCCTGGCCGGGAACACCTCACCCCGACCGGCGGCCCCGCACCGCCCCGCCGCCCCCGAACCCGCCCGCGAGGAGAGCACCGCACCGTGAACCTGGAACCGCTCGCGACCTTCCGCGTCGAACTCGACCCGCCGCTCGATCTCGGCACCACCCCCGTGGGCCACCGCAAGATCATCAACATCACCGGCGGTGACTTCGAGGGACCCCGCCTGTCCGGCACGATCCTGTCCGGCGGCGCGGACTGGCAGGTCGTCCAGCCGGACGGCACCGCCGCCATCGACACCCGCTACACGCTGCGCACCCACGACGGCGCCCTGATCTACATCTCCACCTCCGGCGTCCGCCACGGCTCGCCCGAGGTGCTCGCCCGGATCGCCGCCGGGGAGCAGGTGGACCCGTCCGCCTACTACTTCCGGCTCTTCTGCCGCTTCGAGACCGGCGACGAGCGCTACCACTGGCTCAACCGCACCCTCGCCGTCGCCTCCGCGGCCCGCACCGCCGACGCCGTCCGCTACGAGGCCTACGCCCTCACCTGAGCGCCCTTACCGAGCACTGGGCTGATAACGCGGCAGACCGTCCGTGGCGATCGTCCACTCGCCGATGGTGACGTCCTCGCCGTAGAGGAAGTCCTTGCGGGTCGCGTAGCGCGGGCCGTCGGGGGTGGGGTGGATGTCGGTGAGGACGGCCGGTGCCGGTACGGGGGTCGAAGACCGCGTAGACCGGGATGCCGATGAGGGGGTAGTCGCGGATCTTGGAGACCCAGTCGTTCTCGGGGTTGGAGCGGGAGACGACCTCGACGGCGGCGATGAGGGCGCGCGGGTCGAAGGAGCCCGGGACGTCCATGTCCTTCCAGGCGATCACCATCAGATCGGGGCGACGCATGATCCCCTCGGACTCGTCCTCGACATCAGGCTCGCCCGTATGGGCCACGAGCTCTTCCGGCATGACCCTTTCGAGGCGTTTCCGAAGATGCGCAGTGGTCAGCCCGTGTGGGCCGACGGGCGCCATCATGTCGTGAACGATCCCTTCCTTGGTGATCTCGAATGTGCCGGGCACCGTGTCGTCCGTGGACTGGATGAAGTCCCGCATGGCCCGGTACCGGTGGGAGGCGCCCTGCTGCGCGTCGTCGGCCTCAGTGCTCATGGCGCTCGCTTCTCGTCAGCGCCCGGGGGCAAGGATCGTGGCTTTCATGCTGGGCGGCCTCCGGGGGTTCGGTTCGGCAGTCGCGGCAGTGTCCGGGGGCGGGGGAGCGGAAGCCGCGGTCGCAGCGGTCGCAGTTCTGGAGTGGGGGCGGTGGCCCCGGCCGGGGCTGCGCCGGTGGGCGGAACGGCGGTAGGGGCGGCAGCTTGTCCGTGAGTCGGTGGGCGAGGAGGGCGGCGGGGCGGTGCAGGTGTCCGGGGGGTAGGTCGTGGCTGAGGGCGTGGGCTACGGCGGTGGGGGTGACGTCTCGTTCCAGCCAGGCGGCGACTCCGGGGGCGAGGTGTTCGGTGTCGGTGGCCGAGAGCAGCAGTCGGGAGTCGTGGCGGCGGAGTCCGGCGAGGACGTCAAGGGCTTGCTGGAGGAGTGCGGGGGCGGTGCAGGAGGGCTGGGGGACTGCGGGGAGGGCTTTGCGGGGCGGTTTCCGCGGTGGTTTCGGTCGTGCTGCGGGTTCGGTCTCGGACTGACGGCCGTGGTGTCCGGGTCGGTTGCAGGAGACGGTGCGGGTGATGATCCGGCCGTCGGGGATGCGCTTGCGTTCGCGTCGCAGGTAGCCCTCGGTCTCCAGTTCCCGTAAGGCGGCGGAGATGCGGGTGCGTCCCTCGGGGAAGCGGGTGGCCAGGGACTTGATGTCGACGTGGGCGCCCTTGGGGAGCGACTGGATGTGGACGCCGAGTCCGATGGCGAGCGCGGAGAG
>NZ_JBVJND010000033.1:0-123236 GCF_055583825.1 Streptomyces sp. NPDC104367
CACCGACGGACATCGAGCTCGCCGCATAACCCCAGCAACACCGAACCACACCAAACCCGACAGGGGTGCCTTGACGGAAGACATAGAGGCACCCCGCCCGCCTCCGGGCCCGCCTCCGGCTCCAGGCCTGCCTCCCGCCCCGGGCTTGTCTCCGGCTCCGGCCTGCCTCCGGCTTCGGGCTTGTCTCCCGTCCCGGGCTCGCCTTCCGCCCCGGGCCCGTCCCGCGCCTGCCTCCTGCCCCGCGCCTGCTCCCGGTCTGCTTCCGCGCGCCCCGATCGTCCTCCCCGGGCCGGGGGCCGGGTGATGTCACGATGCCTGCGGACATCCTGGACATCCATCGCTGGAGGCGCACGTGAGCTCGGAAGAAGCACCGGCGGAAGCGGCCGTCGACCCCCGTACGTCGTCCGCGTTCCTCGTCGACGAATCGCTCGGCTACCTGTTCCCGGCCGCGCTGCGCGCCGCCGCGGTCGTCGGCGTCGCCGACCACCTCGCCGACGGCCCGCGCACCGCCGCCGAACTGGCGGAGGCCACCCGTACCGACGCGGACAACCTCTACCGGGTGCTCCGGCTGCTGGCCACGCGCGGTGTCTTCGCCGAGGACGACCGCGGGCGCTTCCGGCTCACCCCCGTCGCCGACACCCTGCGCACCGACGCCCCCTGCTCCGCGCGCTCGGCCGTGCTGATGAACACCGACCGCACCATGTGGCTGCCCGCCGCCGACCTGAGCCGCTGCGTGAGCGAGGGCACGTCCGCGTTCGAGCACCTCTTCGGACTGCCGTTCTTCGAGTACTTCGCGCAGGACGAGGACACCGCAGACGTCTTCCACACCGGCATGGCCGCGATGGCCGACGCCGAGAACGAGCCCATCGCCGCCGCCTGCGACCTCCCGCCCACCGGCACGGTCGTCGACGTCGGCGGCGGCCACGGCGGCTTCCTGCTGGCCGTTCTGGACCGCCACCCCGGTCTGCGCGGCATCCTCTACGACCAGCCGCACGTCCTGGCCGGGCACCGGCTGGACACGCCCGGCACCGCGGGACGCTGGAGCACCGAACCGGGGGACTTCTTCACCGCCGTACCGCGGGGCGACGTCCTCCTGCTCAAGCGGATCCTGCACGACTGGCAGGACGACCAGTGCACGGCTCTCCTGGAGCGCTGCCGCGACGCCCTCGCGCCGGGCGGGCGGATCCTGGTCGTCGACGCGGTGGTCCCGCCGGGCAACGCACCGCACCAGGCCAAGGCGCTCGACCTGCTGCTGATGGGGTCCCTGGTCGGCCGGGAACGCACCGAGCCGGAGTTCGCCGCGGTGTTCGAGGCCGCCGGCCTGAAACTGTCCCGGATCGTACCGACCCCGACCGTGCTGTCCGTGGTGGAGGCGGTGGCCGCCTAGGCTCGGGACCGCCTAGGAGACGGGCGCCCGGTCCGGCTGCCGGCCCTCCGGCTCCCTGCCCTCCGGTTCCCCCTCCGGCTCCTTCGTCCGCTCGCGCAGGTCCGCGATCGCCAGGCACAGCGCCACCAGGATGAATCCGACGGACGTGAGCAGCCCCAGCTGGAGCGCCTCGACGGCCGGGCCGCGGTCCGCGAGGTGGGCGAAGTACACCGAGCCCACCACCGCGATCCCGGCCGCCGAGCCGACCCGCTGACCGGTCTGGAGGACTCCGCCGGCCGCTCCGGCCCGCTTCACCGGGACCCGGGTGAGCGTGAGCGTCGTGTTGGGGGAGACGGTGATGCCCGAGCCGATCCCGCCGACGATCATCGGTACCGCCGCGGCCCACCCGATGCTGTCCATCGGCACCAGCCGCACCACCGCGACGATCCCGAGCAGCCCCAGCGCCACCCCGGCGAGCCCGATGACGACCAGCTTGCGCCCGTGCCGTACCACCAGCCGGCCGCCGAGCGCGGCCCCGACCGCCGAGGCGATCGCGAAGGGCAGCACCGTGACACCGGCGGCCAGCGCGCTGTATCCCGCCGCGTTCTGGAGGAACAGGGCGAGGACGAAGAAGACCGTGGTGAAGCCCGCGAAGTAGGTCAGGCTGATCAGCGCGCCGAGCGTGAAGGACCGCAGCGAGAACAGGTTCAGATCGACCAGGGGCGCCTGGCCGAGCCGCCCCTGCCGCCGCTCCCACCACCAGAACAGCCCCAGCAGCACCGCGCCGACCGGCAGCAGCGCCCACTTCTCCCGCCCGGTCCACTGCTGCTCCTGCACCAGCGGCAGCATGAGCGCGAGCACGCCCGAGCCGAGGAGCAGCACCCCGACCGGGTCGAACCGCTCCGGACGCCCAGCAGTCCCGGGGAACCGCGGCAGCAGCCGCAGCCCCGCGACGAACGCGGCCACCCCGATGGGCAGGTTGACGAAGAACACCCAGCGCCAGCCGTCGTCGGTGCCGACCGCGTCGATGATCAGACCGCCGGCCAGCGGGCCCACCGCGGTCGAGACGCCGATCACGCTGCCGAGCAGGCCGAACGCCTTGGCCCGCTCGGCGCCCTGGAACATCTGCTGGATCAGCCCCGAGGTCTGCGGCGCGACCATGCCGGCGGCCGCGCCCTGGATCAGCCGGAACACCACCAGCCGGTCGGGGCTCCCGGCGAGCCCGCAGGCCGCCGACGCCACCGTGAACACGGCCAGCCCGATCAGGAAGGCCTGCCGCCGCCCGCGCATGTCACCGAGTCGGCCGGCCGGTACGAGCGCCAGCCCGAAGGTGAGGGCGTACCCGGAGACCACCCAGGACTGGGCGGCCTCCGTCGCGCCGAGCCCGTGCTCCATGGAAGGCAGCGCCACGTTCACGATCGACGTGTCGAGCAGCGAGATGAAGCCCGCGGTGAGGCAGACCCCGAGGGCCTTCCATCGCCGGTCCTCGGTCGCCGGCTGCTGCGGCTTCGCCCAGGTCGTGGTCATGCGGCCACGCTATGCAGTCATCCGGGGCATCGCACGACCGGCGGAGCGAACGGCTGGCCGCACTGCTCCGCCCGGGTGACGACCACCAGACCAGCGGGCCACCAGACCAGCGGGCCTGCGGGCCAGCGGGCCCGCAGGCCGCCGCGCCGCCGGGTGGCCGCGCCGCCGGGTGGCTGGGCAGCCCTGCCGCCGGGTGGCCGTGCCGCGGGGCAGCCGTGCCGCCGGGCAGACGGGCAGCCCGGTGCCGGTGGCTGGGCAGAGCCGGGTCGGCGGCGCGGCGGCCCGTGGCGTCAGCGCGCGTACGACGCCTTCCGTGCCGTGGCCACCACCACCTCGCCGTCGGCCGCGGTCAGCAGCCCGGCCGCCACCCAGCCGTCCGCCACCGACCGCACCCGCGCCACCAGCGCCCCCTTGTCGTGGAACGGCGCCCCGGCCCAGACCTCGTCCAGCAGCGAGCCGCCGTCGGACCCGACCGGGTTGGCGACCCCGGAGTCGAGACCGCCGAAGACCACCGTCGGCTCCGCTCGGCGGAAGTAGGCGTGGGTCGGGTCCTCGGTGCCCTCGTGGAAGGGCGCGAACCCGATGCCGTCCAGGGTGAAGTGCAGCGGGCTGTCCGGCACCGGGGTCAGTGAGGGCAGCAGGTCGCCGGAGAGACCGGCGTTCCGGTACAGCCCCAGTTCGAGGAGGTCCGTGGCCGTGCTGCGGCCGACCAGGTTGACCGGGCCGTAGAACAGCGCCTGCACCGAGGGATCGTCGAGCGCCTTCTCGACCCGCAGCCGGAACGGGACCGACACCCGTACGGTGTCCCCGGGACACCAGGTCCGGGAGACGGCGAAGTAGCTCCCCGGTACCGGACTCCCGTGCACCGCAAGCCCGTTGACCGTCACCCGGAACCCGTCCGCCGCCCAGACCGGCACCCGCAACCGCAGTTCGAAGGCGGTCCGCCCGCGCCCGCCCACGGTGAGCGCGCTGCCCTGCTCACGGGGGTAGCCGGTGGTCTGCGTGACCGTGATGCCCTTGTCCGCCCAGGTCAGCGTGGACGGGCTGTACAGGTTGACGTACAGGGCGCTGCCGTCGGCCGTCGCGAAGTACACCGAGTCCTGGTACTTGGTGGCGGACTCCATGCCCGTGCCCTCGCAGCAGGTGGTGCCCTGCTTGGGCGTGTAGTCCCGGACATGACCGGGCGTCAGTCCGATGAAGTAGGTGACCAACGGCTTCTCGGCGTCCGCCCGGTCCTGCTTCGAACCGAGCACCTGGTTGTACAGGGCCCGCTCGTAGTAGTCCATGTACGCCGGGTCCTGCTCGTGGAAGAACAGCGACCGGCTCAGCTTCAGCATGTTGTACGCGCAGCAGGTCTCGGCCGTGGTCGCGCTGAGGGTCCCCGCGATCACGTCCCGTGCCTTCCAGAACTCCGTCGTGCTGGTGCCGCCGATGCCGTACGTCCGATGCGGCACGACCATGCCCCAGAAGTTCTTCGCCGCCGTGAGGTAACGCTCCTCGCCGGTCGCGTCGTACAGCCGGACCAGGCCGGTGAAGATCGGGATGTGCTGGTTGGCGTGCAGTCCGTTCAGCGTGTCGGTGTTCGCCGCGCAGGCGTCGATGAGGCTGTCGAGGTCGAACAGCCGGGCCAGCGCGAGGTGTTCGGAACTGCCGGTCAGCTCGTGCAGGTCGCAGACCGCCTCGACGATCCCGCCGAACTCGCCGCTGGAGAAGATCCCCCACATGCGCTGGAGCGTGGCCGCGGGCAGCACGGACAACCGGGAGTACATCCAGTCGCCCATCCCGGAGGCGAGGTCCAGCGCCCGCTCGTCACCGGTCGCGGAGTACGCGTCCAGCAGCCCCCGCAGGATCTTGTGGGCCGTGTAGTACGGC
This sequence comes from Streptomyces sp. NPDC104367, assembly GCF_055583825.1. Lineage (NCBI taxonomy): Bacteria > Bacillati > Actinomycetota > Actinomycetes > Kitasatosporales > Streptomycetaceae > Streptomyces > Streptomyces sp. NPDC104367. The sequence continues at coordinate 4,766 of NZ_JBVJND010000033.1, forward strand.
GCCCACACCTTCGTGTAGTCGCTGCCGGTCATCGACTCCAGCAGGATGAACTGCGTCTCCGGACAGGCCGCGAGGAACCCCGGGTGACTGGGACCGCCCCAGGTGCGGCGCAGGGAGGCGTCCAGCCCGCGCCCCGAACCGTCCGCGAATCCCGACCCGGACGTCTCGTCGAAGGCGTACGAGACGAGGTCGCCGCCGGTCCGCGCGTTCTGCAGCCCGGCTATCTCGTCGGCGCCCAACGCCCTTGACCACACGTCGAATCCGCCGAAGGCGCCCGCGAAGACGGGGTCGGCGGAGTAGTGGGAGCGGCCGAGCCAGTGGTGGGCGAGGTCGCCGAGGGCGGCCGGGGTGAGCGACATGGCCGAATTGCGGGCCACGGCCGTGCCGTTGACGTACAGCGTGCCGGTGCCGTCCGCGATCGTCACCGCGAGGTGGCTCCACCGGTCGAGGGGCAGTTCGGCGGTGCCGTTCAGCCCCTGCTCGCCGCCGGCGCCGCCGGTGGTGATCGCGAACCGGGGCACCCCGCCGGCGTTGCGTGCGGCGAGGTAGAGGTACCGGGTGGTGTCGTTCCCGAAGTCGAGGACCCGGGCCCAGGCGTCCGCGTGCGAGGGCCTCACCCAGGCGGACAGGGTGACCGCCGGGGCGCCCGCGAGCACCCCGGCAGGCAACTCGACGTACTGGTAGGAGCCGCGTTCGTTCTCGACGGCCCGGCCGCCGGACACCCCGCTCGAACTCAGCACGGAGGGTTCGCGGCGCAGGGCCTCCCGCACCTCGCTCAACGCCCCCACCACGGTACGGATCTTCGCCCCGAACACCTCCTCGCCGGTGCTCGCGTACGCCTGCGCCAGCATGGTCAGGAAGTGCCCGGTGTAGTGCCCGCGCAGATTGCCGTTGGCCTCCCCGTCCAGCCCCTCCCAGCCGCCCGGGGCGACCGCGCCGCCCGTGTCCAGCCCGGCGTTGGCGCGGAACACCTGCACCAGCCGCTCCACGTCGTAGCCGCGCGCGTGATCGAGCATCAACGCCCGCTTGTCCGCGAAGAGTCCGGGCCCGAGCGTCACGTCCCCGAGCCCGAACGGCCGCACCTGCCGGCCGGCTTCGGCCGCGACGGCCGTCCCCGCCACCGCGGCTCCGCCCCCTCCGGCCGCGGCGACCAGCGCCGACACCTGGAGAAGGGTCCTTCGGGAGAAGGGCTGGGGCATGGGCTCCTCCGGAGATCGACTGGTTCGAAATCACGAACACCGTTCGACAGGCTGCCCAGACGTTATGAGTGGGGCACCGGAGCGTCAATGGGTCCGGCCCGGATTCGTGTTCGGTGATGGACGGGAGGCCGCCGGGGCCGCTCGGGGGGCCGGGGCGCCGTCAGGTGCGCGCGGCCCGGCCGACCGACTCCACCAGCGGGAGCAGCCGGTGCGGCACCCGCTCGCGCAGTGCCACCTCCGTGCGGGTGCGCACCACGCCCGGCAGGCTGATCAGCTTCTGGATCACGTCCTCCAGATGCGCGTTGTCCCGTGCCACCACCCGGGTCAGCAGATCCCCGCCGCCCGTGATCGAGAAGGCCTCCACGATCTCCGGTACGGCGGCCAGCGCGTCCCCGACGTCGTCCAGATGGCCCTGGGTGACCTCGATGTGCACAAAGGCCAGCACCGGGTGGCCGAGCGCCGCGGGGGAGAGGGCGGGACCGGTTCCGGTGATCACGCCGTCCCGCTCCAGCCGGTCCAGCCGGGCCTGGAGCGTGCCCCGGGCGACGCCGAGGATCCGCGCGTACTCGCGCATGCTGGTGCGCGGCTGCTCCAGCAGCAGCCGCAGGATGCGGGTGTCGAGTTCGTCCACGGTCATGAGGACACGACTGTACCAATGGCTCAGGGGCTGCCGCCGTCGACCTGGGCCATTGGCTTTTCACGAGTACGGCGAGCACTCCCCTGAGTGGGCCAATGGACCAGCCTGAACGGCGACACTTGAGCCACTCGCCTCCCCGGTGCTCTCATGGGTGTGTCGATGGCGCTGCGGATCCCCGCGGCGCCATTTCCGTGCCGTCGGCCGTCCGCGGGAGGGGAAGCAGTGCTGAAGAAGGTGTTCGTCGCGCCGGACCCGGGGCTGGTGCGGCTGCGCTTCGCCGCGCGGGCCGTGCTGGGCATCGGGCTCGCCGTCGTGGTCTGCGGGCTGGCCGGGCACTCCCTCACGGGTGCCGTCACCGGCGGTCTCGCCGCGCTGCTCGCCCTGTTCACGGTCGCGGACGCCACGGTGCGCGGGCAGGCGCTCACCACCGCGCTGCTGCCGGCCGCGGGGCTGCCGGTGCTCGCCGCCGCGGCCGGGCTGCACGACGTGCCGGTCGCCCGTGACCTGGTCTTCCTCGCGGTCGTCGGCGCCGGCGTCTACGCGCGCCGCTGGGGGCCGCGCGGCCACAGCCTGGGCGTGTTCGCCTTCATGACCTTCTTCGTCGCCCAGTTCCTGCACGCCACCCCGGGCCGACTGCCCGAGCTGTGCGCCGCCGTGCCGCTCTCCGTGCTCAGCGCGGCCGCCGTCCGGTTCGGCCTGTGGTGCTACGAGCGCCGCCTCCCGGCGGTGCCCGTCCCCGCACCGCACGTCGCGAGCGGCCTGGCCCGGGTCACCACCCGGCAGGCCGTGCAGGCGACCGCGGGCGCGGGGTTCGCCCTGGTCGTCGGGCAGCTGGTGTCGGGGCAGCGCTGGTACTGGGCGGTCGGCGCCACCTGGTGGATCTTCGTCAACACCGCCTCGCGCGGGGAGACGCTGGTCCGCGGCTTCCGCCGGGTCCTCGGCACGGTCCTCGGCATCGGACTGGGCCTGCTGGTCGCCGTCCCCGTGCACGGCGCGCCCGTCCCCACGGCCGCCCTGGTGGCGATCGCCGTCTTCGGCGTCTTCTACACCGCCGCCGTCTCCTACACCTGGATGATGCTCTGGGTGACCCTGCTCGCCGAGCTGCTCTACGGCCTGCTCGGCGTCCTCGCACCGGGCCTGCTGGCGCTGCGCCTGGCGGAGACCGCGGTGGGCGCCCTCGGCGCCGCACTCGCCGTGCTGTTCGTGCTGCCGGTCACCACGCACCTCACCACCGACGCCTGGATCCGGCGCGCCCTGCGCTGCGTGCGCGCCTGCACGGCCGAGGCCGCGGCCCGCCTCGCCGGCTCCGCCACCGCCGACCCCGTGCCCCGGGCGGCCGAGCTGGAACAGCTCCTCGGCCGGGTACGGCTCTCCGTCGCCCCGCTCGTCCACCCGCTGAACCCGATGCCCGGCCGCAGGCGCCGCGCCCGCCTCGTCCTCACCCTGCTGGACGACTGCGCCCGGGAGATCCGCGGCCTGGTCGCCGTCGCCGCCGACCCGGAGGCCTCGCACGACGCCCGGCTCGCCGCCGCCTGCTGGCGGGTCGAGACCGCCGTGGCCGCGCTCACCAGGGGCTCCGAGCACATCGCCGGCCCGGCGGAGCCGCCCACCGAACCGGCCCTCGCCCATCTGCACGGCCTGGAACGCGCCCTGGCCGAACTCGCCGAACCCCTGCGGGCACCCTCGGGCTCACCCCTGGTCGGCGCCTGAGACGCGCCGCCCGCACCTCATGGTCTAGACCGCCAACTGCTACCGTCGGCCCCGGACTGGCTTGTACCGGCCCGTACCGGCTCGTATCGAGAGGGGACAGCGGTGGCAGACGGCGGCAGGCGGCGGAGGGCGTTCATCGGGTCGTTCACGGCGGCGGGCGGGCCCGGGGTCGTCACGGCCGCGGTCCACCCGCACAGCGGTGCCCTGGCCCTCCTGGAGAGCGTCGACGGTGTCCCCGACCCCTCCTACCTCGCGCTCGCGCCCGGCGGACGCACCCTCTACGCGGTCAGCGAGACCGCCGACGGCGCGGTGGCCGCCTACCACGTCCACGACGACAAGCCGCGCCTGGCCGGGCCGCCGGTTCCGGTGGACGCCGACGGGCCGACCCACCTCAGCGTCCTCGACGCCCACGTCCTGACCGCCAACTACGGTTCCGGCAGCGTCACCGCCGTCCCCGTCCGCTCCGACGGCACCCTCGCCCCGGTCCCCTCCGGACTGCTCCAGCACACCGGCTCGGGCCCGCACGAGCGCCGCCAGCGCGGCCCGCACGCCCATCAGGTGCAGCCCGACCCCAGCGGACGCTGGGCGGTCAGCGTCGACCTGGGCACCGACTCGGTCCGGATCTGCACGCTCGACGGCGGTGCCCTCGCCCTGCACCGGGAGGTCGCCCTGCGCCCCGGTTCCGGCCCCCGCCACCTGGCCTTCCACCCCGACGGCCGGCACGCCTACGTCGTCAACGAACTCACCCCGACGGTCACCGTCTGCCGCTGGGACGCGGACACCGGCTCGCTGCGGCCCCTGACCGAGACCCAGGTCCTGCCCGGCGCCCCGGCCGGCGACGCCTACCCCTCCGGCATCGCCGTCTCACCCGACGGCCGTTTCGTCTGGACGGCGACACGGGGCGAGGACGTGCTGACGACGTTCACGGTCGAGGGCGACCGCCTCCACCCGGCGTCCACCGTCCCCTGCGGGGGCCACTGGCCCCGCGCCCTCACGGAGTGCGACGGATTCCTCTACGCCGCCAACGAACGCTCCGGCAACATCACCTGGTTCACCGTGGACCGGCGCACCGGCCTGCCGCGCTACGACGGCTCGGTGGACGTCCCCGCGGTCTCCTGCGTCGTCTTCGACTGACACCGTGCGCGCGGCCGGGACCCGGCCGCGCACCACCCCGCAAACGCCAACGGGGCCCATCCGGGAGAGGACCCCGTCAGGACTCGCCGGCCCGCGTCAGCGGACCGGCGTCCCCTGCGGCTGCTGCGGAGCGATCCCCAGCGCCGTCGTGTACTTGGCCAGCGCCAGCTTGCCGATCGCCGGGTACGGTCCGAGCGGCTCGGCCGTGGCGCACCCGGCCTCCTCCGCGGCGGCGGCCAGCAGACCCGCGTCGATCTCCGGCCCTATCAGGTAGGGCGCCAGCGCCAGCTGCTGCGAACCGGACCCCCGCAGCTGCTCGGCGACCGAGGCGATCGAACCCTCCTGGTCCAGCGCGGCGGCCATCACCGGGACGGCGAGGCGCGCGGCGAGCAGCATGCCGGTGATCCCGGCGGCCTGCACGGCCTCGTCGCCGCCCACGGAGGCGAGGATGATGCCGTCCGCCGCCGTCGCCACGGTGAACAGGCGGGCGCGGTCCGCGCGCGCCAGACCCGCCTCGGACAGGCGCACGTGCAGCGCCTCCGCGAGCAGCGGGTGCGGGCCGAGGACGTCCGTCAGGTCCGCGGCGATCCGGCTCTCCATGACCGCCTGGCGGACCTGCCGCAGCAGCGCGCTGTCCGGGCCCGCCAGCAGCGGGACGACGACGGCGACCGGGCCGTCGGGAGCCTTGAGACCCTCGACACCGGCGGCGACGGCCTGCTCGTAGCGGGCGGTGCGCTCCTCCGAGGCACGGGTGAGCACGGACTGGAGGGTGGGGAACTCTGCGTCGTCCCCGTCCAGGTAGCCGATGCGGGCGTCAAGGCCGGGCAGCTCGGAGCGGGCGATGCTCACGACCTCCTCGGCGAGGCCGCGCGTCGCCGCGCTGGGCGTGCCCGGCACCGCGAGGACGAGAGCGGGCGCGTCCTCGGGCGCCACCAGCGGTTCGGGGCGGCGGTGCCGACCCGGCTGGCGAGGGCGCGGCATTCGTACTGGCAGGCCGGCGGGCCCAGTGGGGGAGCTCATGGCGCCGCATGTTACTGGCTATCTGGGTTCCCTTGTTCGGGGAGGGTGCAGGTGAGCGGTATCCGTCCGGTTTTGTCTGATGAGTTACGCATGGTTCGGAGGTGATCCCGCCATCTGTCGGACACTTCGTGCCCCCGCCGGATCAATCCCCTTTTGCGTGCACCACGGAGAGCAGCCGATCATCACCCGGCAGAGTGAGCCGTCCGGCGGCCAGGTCACCCGCGACGCGTACGGCACCGTGCAGCGGATCGCCCTCCGCGGCCACCTGCCGTGCCCGGGGCAGCCGGCCGGCCAACTCCTCGGCCAGCGGTACGAGGAGGGGGTCGCCGAGCTTGAACAGGCCCCCGGTGAGCGCGACTCGTGGCGTACCCGCCGCCGGGCAGACCGCGGCGGCCGACTCGGCCATGTGCCGGGCGGCCGTACGCAGGATCGCGGCCGCGACCGGGTCGGCGGCGGCGCAGTCCGCGACCGCCGGCGCGAAGGAGGCCAGTACGGCGGGCCGGTCGGCGCGCGGATAGAGCTGTCCGGGCAGTCCGGGCAGTGGCCCGAACCGCTCCTCGGCGCGCGCCCGCAGCGCGGCCGAGCCGCCGTCGCGCCCGTCGAGGGCGCGCAGCGCCGCCTCCAGTCCCGCCCGGCCGATCCAGGCCCCGCCACCGCAGTCGCCCAGCAGATGGCCCCAGCCGTCGGCCCGCCGCCAGCCGGTGAGATCGGTGCCGACGGCGATCAGCCCGGTGCCGGCGGCGATCACCGCGCCCGGGCGCGGGCCCAGGGCGCCGACGTACGCCGTCACCGCGTCGGCGGCCAGGGCGACCGTCCGCACACCCAGCTCCCGGGCCAGCGCGCCCGGCAGTTCGGCCCGCAGGGCGTCCCCGAGCGTGGCCAGTCCGGCCGCGCCCACGACGACGGTGTGCACCGCCTCCAGCCCGTACGCGCGGGTCAACTCCCTTGCCATGGGGAGGAGTTGTTCCAGCAGATGCCCGGGGTCGATGCCCCGCGGCCCGGTCCGCACCGGTTCCCGCGACGCCCGGGGTGCCGACGGCTCCCGCCCCGGCACGCCCACGACGGCCCGCAGTCCGGAGCCGCCGGAGTCGACGGCGAGGAAGCCCGCGTCCCGGGTCCCGCCGTCCGCCGCGCTCACGGCAGACGCCAGTCCACCGGCTGTCCACCCTGCTGGATCAGCAGGTCGTTGGCCCGGCTGAACGGCCGGGAGCCGAAGAAGCCGCGGTCCGCCGACATGGGCGAGGGGTGCGCGGACTCCACCGCGGGCAACTGGCCGAGGAGCGGCCGGAGATTGCGGGCGTCCCGGCCCCACAGGACGGACACCAGCGGCTTGCCGCGCGCGGCCAGCGCGCGTATCGCCTGCTCGGTGACCTCCTCCCAGCCCTTGCCCCGGTGCGCGGCCGGGCTGCGCGGGGCCGTCGTGAGCGCCCTGTTGAGCAGCAGCACGCCCTGCTGGGTCCACGGGGTGAGGTCGCCGTTGGACGGCTGGGGCAGGCCCAGGTCGGTGTTGAGCTCCCGGTAGATGTTGATCAGGCTGCCGGGCAGCGGGCGCACGTCCGGCGCGACCGAGAACGACAGACCCACCGCGTGTCCGGGGGTCGGGTAGGGGTCCTGGCCGACGATCAGGACGCGAACGTCGTCGAAGGGCTGCTGGAAGGCCCGCAGGACGTTCGGCCCGGCCGGGAGGTAGGTGCGTCCCGCGGCGATCTCCGTGCGCAGGAAGTCGCCCATCTCGGCGATCTTCCCGGCCACTGGTTCCAGGGCCTTCGCCCAGCCCGGTTCGACGATTTCATGCAAGGGTCGTGGTGCCACGGCGTCACCCTACTGCCGTACACGGGTCGGCGATCAAGCGGTGGTCGCGGGACGACCGGGGATGACCGGACCGCGGGCGCGGATGACCGAAACGACCTTCCTTCCGTGCCCCCGGCCCCCGGCCCCCGGCCCCCGGCCCCCGGCCCCCGGCCGCCGTCCGGAGGGACCCGGCAGCGGTGTTGGGCGGCACCCGGTCCGCGTCGTCGCTTCCGCGAACCCCCTTGTCACAGCCGGCACTCGGATGTCGGCCGGTTCGCACCCCGCCCCTGACAGCCACCTCCGGGACCGTGTCGGCGCAGGCCGGAAGCGCCGTGTCGGCCCGTCGAACAAGGCCGCGGCACGTGTTCCGGGAGACGCCTGCGCGAAAGGGGCGGGTCGTGCGACCGTCGACTCGGAGTTCGCCGTGAGCAACGGGGCGGCCTCTCCCGTATGGGAGGGCGGTCCGGGCTGTCCGTGCGCGCGTGAGGAGGATGCCTTTGAAGGCGTTCCGTGGTCCGAAGGTCTGGCTGTGGCGCTGGCGGCGCAACCCGCTCAAGCGCCGTGCCGACACGATGGAGGCCTGGCTGCTGCTCGGCGCCTGGCTGTTCACCCTCCTGGCCGGGGTGCTCGCCGGGCTCACCTCGGCCCGGTCGGTCGAGGACGGCCTGGCCCGTGAGCGCGTCGAATGGCATCCGGCCGTGGCCCGTGTCCTGGAGAAGGCGCCCGGTACGTCCGGCACGGAGAACGGCGCGGCGGCCGCCGAGCGGGTCTGGGCGAGAGTGGGCTGGAGCGTCGCCGACGGTTCCGCGCACTCCGGGCAGGCCCGGGTCCCGGCGGGCAGCAAGGTCGGCACCCCGGTCACCGTATGGACGGACCCGCAGGGCCACCTCGTCACCCGGCCCGTGGGCGTCGGCGAGGCGCACTTCCGCTCCGCGCTGATCGGCGGCCTGGTCGGACTGAGCGCGGCGGCCGTCCCGTTCTTCGCCGGCCTCGCCGCCCGCGGCCGGCTGGAACGGCGACGCATGGACCGCTGGGACACGGAGTGGGCCCGCCTCGGCCCGCAGTGGGGCCGCATGACCGGCTGAACCCGCTCGACGGGCGGCCCGGTCGAGGACGTGTCCCGGCCGCCGGGACGAAGGCAGCACGGCCCGCCGGACAAGGGGGGGAGCGCCCGCGGACGCCGGAGGGGGACCGCGCTCCGGCCGGGTGCCGTGTCGACTCCGCTGGCGGCCGGGTGCCGTGCCTCTTCCCTCGGTGGCCGGGTGCCGTGCCTCCTCCCTCGGCGGTCGAGTGCCCGGTCCGCTCCGTCGGCCGGGTGCGTTGCGCCCGCAACGATCGGCCGGGTGTGCGGCGCCCGCGTCCGGAGGTCGGGCGCCGTGCTCGCGGCTGCCGGGCGGCTGCCGCCGGGCGTCGTGCTCACTCCGTCGGCCGGGCGCGCGGTGCCCGGAGCCACGGTGGACGGGGGCCGCGCTCGTACCCCCGGATGCGGCGGTCGGACGCCGTGTCCGTTCCGGGGCCGGGATTCCGGCGTTCGTGGCCCGCGGTCGGTGACCCGCCCGGCCGTCCGTCAGGGGTGGTCGGTTCGGGTGCCGTGGGGCGGTGCTTCGGTAGGGGGTGACAGGGTGCGGCAGCGGGCGAGCAGGCGTTCGTCCTGGGCGATGTCGTGGCTGCCGTATCCGCCCGGCCGGGCCGTGTGGCGCCGGGCGGTGGCGAGTTCGGCCGCCACCAGGTCGTGCAGCGGTGCGCCCGCCGGGCCCATCTCGACCAGGCACTCGGCGATCGCGCCGCGTGTGTACGGGTTCCGCGACCAGGCGGTGCGCAGCACCGGCAGCACGGGCGCCGGGTCCCCCTCGATCCGCCACCAGGCGTGTGCCGCCGCGGTCCGTTCCCACGCCCGGCCGGTCACGGTCAGCTCGCGCAGCGCGGGCACGGCCACCCCCGCGGCCGGACCCAGCCTGCCGAGCCGCTCGGCCGCCGTCCGGGCACCACGGCCCTGCCCCTCGGTCAACTCCCGCAGCAGCACGGGCAGTACGGCGTCGACATCCCCCTCCGCGGACCACAGGGCCCCCGCCGCGGCCGCCGCGTGCCGGGTGTCCAGGAGCCCGCGCAGGACCGGCGCGGCCACCCTGGCTGCCGTCCCCAGGGCCTCCAGTGTCCGCACCGCCTGTCCGGCCAGGGCCTCCCGCACCCCGAGGCCGTCCGGTGCGCCGCGCAGCAGCCGCAGCACCTCGGGCACCGCCGCCGTGTCCTTGAGGGCCGTGAGCGCCGCCAGCAGGGGCGCGGCCAGTTCGGCGGCCTCCGGCGAGTCCAGCGGGACCCGGCCCAGCCGGTGCCGCAGCGCGGGGGCGAGCGGCGCGGCCGCCCGGCCCAGATGGACCACCTCGAAGCCCAGGCCGCCGGGCACCACCGGCCCCGCCAGCAGCTGCGCCAGGACCGCAACCGCGCGCGGGTCACCGCTCCTGGCCAGGCCCTTGAGCGGTTCGCCGAGCGCCGGTCTGCCGCGCTCCCAGGTGCGCACCCACAGATCGGGCCGGGCGGCCACCAGCGCGTGCAACGCGTCCGTCGCGGGCGCGGCCAGCCGGAACAGCTCCGCCAGCACCGACACGGCCGCGTCGCGTAACCGGTCCTCCTCACAGCACAGTTGAGCGCCGATCAGGGAGACGGGCGCGGTGAAGTCCGCCCGCCACCCGCGGAAGAGCCCGGCGGAGATCCACACCGCGTTGCAGCGGTCCACCGCCGCCGGACTGCCCAACTGGCCCACGAGCAGGGCGATACGGTCGGCCACCCGGTCGTCCAGCGCCCGGTGCAGGGTACGCAGCAGATGCGCCCCCTCCTCGTCCGACGGCCGCAGCCGCCGTATCCGGCCGACGAGGGTGTCCGTGTCCGCCCGGTCCGGGCCGGCCGCACCGCGCGCGGACCGTTCGCCCAGCAGCCGTACCGCCGTCGGGACCAGGTCGGCGGGCAGCCGCCGCGGCGCGGCGAGGCCCAGCTGGCCGAGCGCGGCGAGCCGCGGCCCCGGGGCGTGCGGCGGCCCGCACAGCGAGGCGAGCAGGTCCACCGCCCCGGCCGCGTGCGCCGGCCGCCGCCGTACGAACAGGCCCAGGGCCGAGGTCAGGGCCAGCAGCACCCGGTCGTCGCGCTCGACGGCGAGCCGCCGGCGCAGCAGCTCCAGTACCCGCGCCGGTTCGTCGAGGAACCCGACCAGCGCCCCGGCGGCCGACCGCCGCACCTCGGGGCACGGGTCGGCGGCCAGCGCCACGAACGCCTCGGCGCCCGCGAGCACGGCGGCGTGGGCCGCCGGAGCGGTGCTCTCCGACCCTATGCTGACCAGCAGTTCGACGATGGCGCCCCGGTCCGGCACCTCCGCGCGGGACGCGAGCGCGAAGAGGAACGGGACGCAGGCGAGCGTCGAGTCGTACACGTTGCCCTGGTGGTGCACCGAGCCGTACATCCCGTCGAGCGCGACCTCCCGTTCGGCCGCGTCCGGCGAGGCCAGCGCGCGCAGCAGACCGGGCACGTCCTCGGCGCTGCCGAACGCGTGCCGCAGCGATGCCCAGTCGACCTCGTCGATCCCCGTGAACACGTTGTCCTCCCCAGGCGAGTACCACCTGTTCCGGAGTCTGCACCACGGCACCGACAACGATGCGGAATCGGACGGGGACTGTGTGCGGTCCGTCGGCTGACACCGGCCAGGACCGGCCCGCGCCGGGATCAGTTACCGCCGGGCAGCGCCCGCTCCAGGACCGCGTCGACACCGACGCCGGCGGACAGCGTGCCGAACGCGTGCCCCCAGTCGCCGCCCAGCCGGGAGGCGCAGAACGCGTCCGCGACGGCGGCCGGCGCGTGCCGGACGAGCAGCGAGGCCTGAAGGGCCAGCGCCATCCGCTCGACCAGCCGGCGCGCGCCCGCCGGACCGGTTCCGGCCAGCTCGCTCCTGAGCCTGCCCACGGCGGCGTCCAGCCGGGCGTCCGCCCCGCGCGCGAGGTCGATCTCGCCGAACAGGGCGTCGGCGGCGCCGGGTTCCCGGGCCAGCGCCCGCAGCACGTCGAGCGCGTTGACGTTCCCGGAGCCCTCCCAGATCGACAGCAGGGGCGCCTCGCGGTAGTGGCGGGGCATGCCGGAGTCCTCGACGTAGCCGTTGCCGCCCAGGCACTCCAGGGCCTCCGCCGTGAAGGCCGGGCCGCGCTTGGTGACCCAGTACTTGCCGACGGCCGTCGCGATCCGCCGGAACGCCCGCTCCCGCTCGTCCCCGCGCACCGCGCGGTCGGCGGCGCCGGCCAGCCGCAGGGTCAGCGTGGTCGCGGCCTCCGACTCCAGCGCCAGGTCGGCCAGGACGTTGCGCATCAGCGGCTGGTCGACGAGGCGCGCGCCGAACGCGCTGCGGTGGCGCACGTGGTGACCGGCCTCGACGAGCGTCTTGCGCATCAGGGTCGCCGAGTTCATCACACAGTCCAGCCGGGTGCAGTTGACCATCTCGATGATGGTCTTCACCCCCCGGCCCTCGGGCCCGACCAGCCAGGCCACGGTCCCGTCGAACTCCGGCTCCGAGGAGGCGTTCGACCGGTTGCCGAGCTTGTCCTTCAGCCGCTGGATGCGGAACGCGTTGCGGGTGCCGTCCGGCAGCACCCGGGGCACCAGGAAGCAGGACAGGCCGCCCGGCGCCTGCGCCAGCACCAGGAAGACGTCGCACATCGGCGCCGACGTGAACCACTTGTGCCCGCGCAGGGTGTGGACGCCGGGTTCGGAGGTGGGCGTGGCGACGGTCGTGTTCGTCCGGACGTCCGAACCGCCCTGCTTCTCGGTCATGCCCATCCCGGCGAGCAGCCCCCGCTTCTCGGCCGGTGTGCGCAGCCCCGGCTCGTACTCCCGGCCGGTCAGCCCCGGCTCGTACACCTTGGCCAGCTCCGGCTGGGCGCGCAGCGCCGGTACGGCCGCGTACGTCATCGACGTGGGGCAGCCGTGTCCGGACTCGGTGTGCCCCCACACCAGCCCGCCCGCCGTCCGCGCGACATGGGCACCGGCCCGGTCGTCCGCCCAGGCGGCCCCGGCCAGCCCCTCGGCCACGGCCACCCGCATCAGGTGGTGCCAGCTGGGGTGGAAGTCGACCTCGTCGATCCGGTTGCCGTAGCGGTCGTGGGTGCGCAGCTCGGGCTCGTGCCGGTTCGCCAGCTCGGCCCACTCCTGCGCCTCCGCGCTCCCGGCGCGCGCGCCGAGCCGCCGAAGCCCCTCCTCGGCCCACCCCGCGCCCTCCCGGCGCACCCCCTCCAGCAGGGCGGTGTCCTCGGACGCGTCGTACGGGGCGAGGGGCGGCGCCTGATTGCTGACGTCGTGCGTGGCGTACTGCGGCTGCGGGAGCGAGGCGGTCGGGTCCATGCCCACCATGTTGCATTAGCTCTGCGATCGCAGCAATAGTGCAACGATACTCCGCCCGTACAGTACGTGACCATGCGCATGAACGTGTCCGCCGAGCCCGCCGGCCTCGACCTGCGGCCGCTGTCCGCCCGGTCGGTCGTGCTGAGCCTGCTGCTGGGCGCGCATCCGCCCCGGCTGCCGGTGAGGGAGCTGGTGCGGCTGGTCGAGCCCTTCGGGGTGGGCGGATCCACCCTGCGGGCCGCGCTCAGCCGTATGACGGCCTCCGGCGACCTGCGCCGCACCGAGGACGCCGTGTACGGCCTCAGCGACCGGCTGCTGGCCCGCCAGCTCCGGCAGGACGAGGCGGTACGGCCCCGCACGCGCGCGTGGCAGGGGGACTGGGAGATGCTCGTCATCACGGCCACGGGGCGCGGTCCCGCCGAACGCGCCGAGCTGCGCACCCGGCTGACCGCCCTCCGTCTCGCCGAACTCCGCGAGGGCGTCTGGCTCCGCCCGGCCAACCTGACCCGCCCGCTCCCCGCGGACCTGGCGGACATTGCCCAGTCCTACACCGCCCGCCCGGACCGCCCCGCCCGCGAACTGGCGGCCGACCTCTGGCCGTTGACCACCTGGTCCGCCACCGCCCGCGCCCTTCTCGCCCACGCGGCCGCCGCCCGCCTCCCGGCCGCCCGCCTGACCGTCTTCGCGGCGGCCGTACGCCACCTCCTCGCCGATCCCGTCCTGCCCCCGCAACTCCTGCCCCCCGACTGGCCCGGAGACGCCCTGCGCACGGCATACGCCGACTACCGGACGGAGTTGGGGGAACCGGCGGAGCGCGCGGACACCTGACACGAGCCCCGGGCGGCCGAAAGCCCTGCCCGATCCACCCGGCCTCACGCGACCGACGGGACCCCGGACGCTGCGGCCGGAACCTCGCGCGTATCCAGACGTCCTCTGGTGACCCGCGGGGTCCGCGGCGCGTGGCGCGTGGTGCTCGTGGCGGGTGGTGCTCGGGTGGCCGTGGCTCTGCGGGCGGGGCCGGACGTCCCGTCGTGGGCCGTACGTCCCGTGGCCGGGGTGCTCGTGGGTGACCCCGGATCCCCGTGCGGGCCCAGGCGTTTCTCGTGGCCCGTGGCCCGTGGCCCCGTCGTGCGTGGCGCTTGCGGTGGGTGGCGCTCAGGGGGTGTCCGGGGGCTTTTCGGGGGTCGAGTCGGGGATTAAGTGGGGTGAATCGGGGCATTCGGCACGCGTGGTCTCGGCGGGTTCGGGGGTGGCCGGGTGGGTGGGGGTGGCGGGCTGCCCGAAGGCGGTCGTGGGGGCGTGCGCGTCGGTGGGGACGGCTCGCCCCGAGCCGGGGTGCCCTCCTCGCCGCCCGCCACCACCTCCGCGGGGAAAGAACCGCATCCCGGCCAATCCATCGCCCGAGCTGCTCCGGATTACGTGCGGATCCCTGATCACCTAGGGCAGGAGAAAGCGATGGAGCGGACGTCGACGGGTACCGGGCGACGGCGTGGGACGGCCGTGGTGGGCTCCGGGGTGGCGGGGCTGACCGCCGCGTACATCCTGGGCCGAGACCGTCACGTCACCCTGTACGAGGCCGACGACCGGCTCGGCGGACACGCCCACACCCACGAGCTGACCTCGCCGTACGACGGCCGGGTGCACCGCGTCGACTCCGGGTTCATCGTGCACAACCGCCGCACCTACCCGAACCTGCTGCGGCTCTTCGACGAACTCGGCGTCCCCACGCAGGAGTCGGAGATGAGCATGTCGGTGCGGTGCGAGGGGTGCGGCCTGGAGTACGCCGGCGCCCGCGGCCCGGCCGGCCTGTTCGCCCAGCCCCGCAACCTGCTGCGCGGCCGCTACCTGCGCCTGCTGGCCGAGGTGCCCGCCTTCCACCGCGCGGCCCGGCGGCTGCTGGCCGAGGAGGACGGGAGCACGCTCACCCTCGGCGCGTTCCTGGACCGGGAGAGGTTCTCCGGCTACTTCCGCTCCCACTTCGTGACGCCGGTCGTCTCCGCCGTCTGGTCCTGCGACGCCGCCACCGCCCTGCTCTACCCGGCCGCCTACCTGTTCCGCTTCCTGGCCCACCACGGAATGCTCTCGGTGACCGGCTCACCGGTGTGGCGCACGGTCAGCGGCGGCTCCCACGAGTGCGTCGACCGGATCGCCAAGCAGCTCCCCGAGATCCGTACCGGCACCCCCGTCCGGGCCGTGCGGCGCCATGCCGACGGCGTCGACGTCACGGCCGGGGACGGCACGACCGAGTCCTACGACGACGTCCTGATCGCCGTCCACCCCGACCAGGCGCTGCGCCTGCTCGCCGACCCGACCGACCGCGAGCGCGAGGTGCTCGGCGCCTTCCGCTACTCGCGCAACGCCACCCTGCTGCACACCGACACCGGGCTGCTGCCGCGCGCCGCCGGTGCCCGCGCCTCCTGGAACTACCTGATGCCGTCCTGCGCGGCCGGCGCCGACCGGGTGCGGGTCAGCTACGACATGAACCGGCTGCAACGCCTGGACGCCGCCGAGTCGTTCGTGGTGACCCTGGGCGGCGAGGACCGCGTCGACCCCGCCAAGGTCCTGGCCCGCATGGTCTACGAACACCCCGTCTACACACCGGAGTCGGTGGCCGCGCAGCAGCGCCTGCCCGAACTGAACAGCGCCGTCTGCGCGTTCGCGGGCGCCTACCACGGCTGGGGGTTCCACGAGGACGGCTGCCGCTCCGGAGTCGAGGCCGCCGCGGCACTGGGAGCGCGCTGGTGACCGCCGTACCCGCCCTCTACCCGTGCACGGTCGCGCACGTGCGCACCGGGCCCCGGCGGTACACGCTGCGCCACCGCACGTACCTGTGGCTCGTCGACCCCGACCGCCCGCCCCGGCTCCCGCGCCCGCTGCGGGCGCTCGCCCGCTTCGACGCCCGCGACCACTTCACCGGCGAACACCCCTCCATCCGCGCCGGCCTCGACGACTTCCTCGCCGCGCACGGCGTGCAACTGGACGGCGGGCGCGTGCTGATGCTCACCAACGCCAGGGTGTTCGGCTACGTGTTCAACCCCCTCACCCTGTACTGGTGCCACGGCCCCGACGGCGAACCGCGCTGTGTGGTCGCCGAGGTCCACAACACGTACGGCGGTCGCCACTCCTACCTGCTGACCCCGGACGCGTCCGGGAACGCGCGCACCGAGAAGGAGTTCTACGTCTCGCCGTTCTTCCCCGTCGACGGCCACTACCGCATGCGGCTGCCGTGTCCCGGTGAGCGGCTCGACCTCGCCGTGCACCTGGACCGCGAGGGCGGCCGCGCCCTCACCGCGACGGTACGCGGCAGCCGACGCACCGCGACCGCCGCCGCACTCCTGCGGCAGGCGGTGCGCCACCCCTGGTCCACCCTCGTCGTGTCGGCCGCGATCCGGGCCCACGGCATACGCCTCTACCTGCGGGGACTGCCCGTCCAGCCCCGCCCCGACGACCACCGCACCCCGGAGAACGTGACATGAGGACAGCTGAAGCCCGCTCCGCCGCCCCCGAGCGTGGTGCCACGGCGCACCCCCGCTCCGGGCCCGCCGCCGTGGACCCCGCGCGCTGGCCCGACGTCGCCGCGGTGCCACGGGCGTCGTGGCCGCGCCGTACCGTGACCGGGGCCGTCGTACGGCGGGCGCTCGGCGGGCTGCCCGTGCGGGCCCGGTTCGCCGGCGGCGACACCCTGGGACGGGGCGGCCCGCTCCTGGACGTGCACGACCCGGCCGCCTTCCACGCCCGCGTCGGCACCGGCGGCCTCGTCGGGTTCGGCGAGTCCTACATGGCCGGCGAGTGGGACGCCCCCGACCCGGTCGCCGTCCTGACCGTGCTCGCCGCGCACGCCGCAGAACTGGTCCCGGCCCCGCTCCAGCGGCTGCGCCACCTGTGGGCACTGCGCCACCCGCACGGCGAGCGCAACACCCCCGACGGCTCCCGCTCGAACATCAGCCGCCACTACGACCTGTCCAACGACCTGTTCGCCCTCTTCCTCGACGAGACGCTGACCTACTCCTCGGCCGTCTTCCGGGGCTTCCCGGCCCACCCGGACCTGCTCCCCGCCGCCCAGCACCGCAAGATCGACCGGCTGCTCGACCTGGCCGAGGTCGGCGAGGGCACCCGGCTGCTGGAGATCGGCACCGGCTGGGGCGAACTGGCGCTGCGGGCCGCCGCCCGCGGCGCCCACGTCACCTCCCTCACCCTCTCCCGGGAACAGCGGGCCCTGGCCCTGGACCGGGTGCGCGCGGCGGGCCTCGGCGACCGGGTCGCCGTCGAGCTGTGCGACTACCGCGAGGCGCGCGGCACGTACGACGCCGTGGTCAGCGTGGAGATGATCGAGGCGGTCGGCGCGGAGTTCTGGCCGGCGTACTTCCGCGTCCTGGAGGAGCGCCTGGCACCGGGCGGCCGGGTGGCGCTCCAGGCCATCACCATGCCGCACGAGCGGATGGTCGCCAGCCGCGCCACCTTCACCTGGATCCACAAGTACGTCTTCCCCGGCGGCCTCATCCCGTCCACGCAGGCCATCGAGGAGACCGTCCGCGACCACACCGGCCTCGCCCTCGTCCGCCGCGACGGGTTCGGCGCCCACTACGCCGAGACCCTGCGCCTGTGGCGCGAGCGCTTCACCGAACGCGCCGAGGAGGTCGGGGCCCTCGGCTTCGACGAGACCTTCCGCCGCCTGTGGACCTTCTACCTCGCCTACTCCGAGGCCGGCTTCCGGGCCGGATACCTCGACGTCCAGCAGTACCTCTTCACGAAGGAGAGCACCGCCCGATGACCACCCCCGCCCCCTCGAAGGCCACCGGTGCCGCCCACCGGCTCGCCGCCCTCGCCGAGGACCTGCTCGGCGGGCCGCTGCCGGTGCGGCTGCGCGCCTGGGACGGCAGCGAGTGCGGTCCGGCCGGCGCCCCCGTGGTGGTGCTGCGCTCCCGGCGCGCGCTGCGCCGGCTGCTGTGGCAGCCCGGCGAACTGGGCCTGGCCCAGGCGTACGTCACCGGCGAACTCGACGTCGACGGCGACCTGGCGCAGGGCCTGCGGACCGTGTGGGCCGCCCAGCGCGAGCGCGGACTGCGGCCGCCCCGGCTCACCCCCGCCGACCGGACCCGCGCCCTCGCCACCGCCGCCCGGCTCGGCGTGGTCGGCCCCCGCCCCGCCGCCCCCGCCTCCCAGGCCCGGCTCCGCGGCGGCCTGCACAGCAGAGCCCGCGACCGGGCCGCCATCAGCCACCACTACGACCTCTCCAACGACTTCTACGCCCTGCTCCTGGACGACACCATGGCCTACTCCTGCGGCTACTGGGCGGGCGAGAGCGCGGACTTCGGACCCGCCGACGCCCAGCGGGCCAAGCTGGAGCTGATCTGCCGCAAGCTCGCGCTGAAGCCCGGGGCCAGGCTGCTGGACATCGGCTGCGGCTGGGGCTCCCTCACCCTGCACGCGGCCGAACGGCACGGCGCGCTGGTCACCGCCGTCACCCTCGCCGCGGAACAGGCCGCGTACGTGCGCGAGCGGGTGCGCGAACGCGGGCTGGACGAACGGGTGGAGGTGGTGTGCCAGGACTACCGGGACATCGAGGGCGGCGGCTACGACGCCGTCTCCAGCGTCGAGATGGGCGAGCACGTCGGCGACGCCGAGTACCCGGCCTTCGCCGCCTCCCTGCGGCGGCTCGTCCGGCCGTGCGGCCGGGTGCTGGTGCAGCAGATGTCACGCGGCCCGGGCGCCCCCGGCGGCGGCGCCTTCATCGAGGCGTACATCGCCCCCGACATGCACATGCGCCCCCTGGGACGGACCGTGGCCCTGCTGGAGGAGGCCGGTCTGGAGGTCCGGCACACCGAGTCCCTGCGCGAGCACTACGTCCGCACGGTCGCCGCCTGGCACCGCACCCTGGAGGACCGCTGGGACGCGTTCGTCCGCCTCGCCGGCGAGGAGACCGCCCGGGTCTGGCGGCTCTACCTGGTCGGCGGGGCGCTGGCCTTCGAGGAGGGACGCATGGGCGTCGACCAGATCCTGGGCGTCCGGCCCGGCCCCGGCGGCGACAGCGGCATGCCGACGACCACGCACGAGTGGTACGAGGGGCTGGAGAAGGCGTGAGCGGCTTTCCATGGGCCGCCTTCGCGGTCAACCTCGCCTGGGCCGCCGCCGCGGCCCTCGCGGTCCTGCTCGCCACCTTCGCCGTCGCGCTCCGGGCGGGCGTCCACCGGATCGTGGACGTCGCCTGGGGCCTCGGCTTCACCGCCGTGGCCCTGGTGACCCTCGCCGCGTCCGCCGGCGAGGGCGATGCCGTCCGACGGCTGCTGGCGACCTCGCTGACGGCCGTCTGGGGGCTGCGGCTCGCCGCGCACATCGCCCGCCGGGGGCGGGGCCACGGGGAGGACCCGCGCTACGAGGCACTGCTCGCGAAGGCCCCCGGCGACCGGAACGGCTACGCCCTGCGGATGATCTACCTGTTGCAGGGCGCGCTGGTGTGGCTGGTCTCCCTGCCCGTCCAGGCGGCGCAGTACGTCCCCGGCCCGCCGTCCGCCGTCACCTGGGCCGGTGCCGCGCTGTGGGCGGTCGGCCTCGGCTTCGAGGCGGTGGGCGACGCCCAGCTCGCCCGCTTCAAGGCCGATCCCGCCAACCGGGGCCGGATCATGGACCGGGGCCTGTGGTCCTGGACCCGGCACCCCAACTACTTCGGCGACTTCTGCGTCTGGTGGGGCCTGTTCCTGCTCACCTGCGACTCCCCGGCGGCGGCCGCCGTGTCCGTGGTCTCCCCGGTGGTGATGAGCCTGCTGCTGACCAGGGGAAGCGGAAAACGGCTCCTGGAACGGCACATGGCCGACCGCCCCGGCTACGCCGCCTACCTGGCCCGCACCAGCGGCTTCTTCCCCCGCCCGCCGAAGCGGGGGTGACCGGCCCGGCCGGGTCCGCTGCGCGTCCGGCCCGCCCGAGCGCTACGAAGGCGGGCCGGACCCGGCGCGGCCGGCCGTGGTGTCCCTGTCCAGCTCGGCGGTGAACTGCGCGCCGCTGAGCAGCGCGAGGTTGGAGAGCCACAGCCAGATCAGGAAGACCACGACGCCGGCCAGGGAGCCGTAGAGCCTGCTGTACGCGCTCAGGGTGGAGGCGTACAGCGCGAAACCGGTGGAGACGACCAGCCACAGCACGGCGGCGAGCACACCGCCGGGCAGACTGTGCGCGCGGCGGCGCGCCGCGGCCGGACCGGTGTGGAACACCACGAGGACCAGCAGCGCCACCAGGCAGAGCAGCAGCGGCCAGCGCAGCACGTTCCAGCCCCAGGCCACCGTGGTCCCCAGCCCCAGCAGCCGGCCCAGGTACTCGGCCAGCGGCCCGGTCAGCAGCAGGGCGAGGGAACCGGCCAGCAGCAGGAGCAGCAGCACCAGCGCGGTGAGCACGATGCGATGCGCCCGCCGCCACGGCGAACGCCGGTCCTCGACCCGGTGCATCCGGTGCAGGGCGCGGCGGAAGACGGCCAGGTAGCTGGAGGAGGACCACAGCGCGCTCACCGTACCGGCGACCAGCAGCGGCCACGCGCCCTTGTCCGCGCCCAGCATCCGGGACAGGGCGGAGTGCAGGTCGCCCGCCGACTCGGCCGGCGCGTACGCGGTGACGTGGGTGACGAACTGCTCGGCCGTGCCGGGGCTGATCAGGCCGAAGGCCAGGACCGTCACCAGCAGCGCGGGCAGCACGGCCAGGATCGCGTAGTACGTCAGCGCCGCCGCGTAGTCCGAGATGTCGTCGTTCCACAGCGACACCGGCGTCCGCCGCAGCGCGGGCCACCAGGCGGCGGGCGGCCCGGTGCGCAGGCCACGGCGGGCCGCGGGACGGGCCTCGCCCGGGTACGGGTCAGCGGACATGGGGCAGACGGTGCGACACGGCGCTCAGGCGCAGCCGGGTGTGCGCGCCGCGGGGCGCGGCCGACTCCTCGGCCTCGGCGGTCACCGAGCACAGGGCGGGCAGCACGGCCCGCGGGCAGACACCCGGGCCGAGCCACACCCGCAGCCGCACCTCCAGGCGGTGCCGGGAGCGCGGCAGGACACGGGCCCGGCAGCGGGCGACACCGGGCACGGCGGACGCGCGCGCCGCCAGCGCCTCGGCCAGCGCCCGGGTCCGGACGCTGCCGCCCGGCGCGGCGAGCGCCGTCGTCCGGGCCCGACCGGTACGGAACTGGGCGAGGAACCAGCACCCGAAGAGCACGGTCAGCGCGATCGCCGCCGCCGTGACGGAGGGCGTCCACCAGCTCTCGCCGCGCAGCCGCGCCAGCCGCTCCGCGACCGGCAGGACACGCTGCCCGGCGGCCGGACCGGGCCACCACGAGGGCGGCCGGCGCGCGAGGACGGTCCCGCCGGCCGCGAGCCACCCGCCCACGAGCAGGAGCACCGTCCCGGTGCCGCCGAGGGCGAACCGGTTGACGGCGGTACGGGACTGCCGCATCAGACCTCTCCTTCCATGACTTCCCTGACTTCCCCGCCGGCCCCGGGCACGGGAGCGGCCGTCGGCCGTGCCGTCCCGGAGCCCGGTGCCGGAGACTGCCACACCGGCGAGGGCCGGACACGCACCCGCACCCCGCGCGGCCGGCGCAGCCCGCAGGAGGCCAGCGCTTCGCCGGCGGCGTCGGTGACGTCGGCCCGGACCCTCGCGCGTTCCCCGAACAGCAGCTCGGCCCGCACCGAGACCCGGCGCCGGTGAACGCGTACCCGTACCGTACCGACCCCGGACACCTCGCCCGCCGCGTCCCGCACCAGGGCCTCGACGGCCGAGCGGTCCACCGCGGCCACGACCCGCGGCGCGGGGGCGTGCACGGTCGGCCGCCGGCGCAGTCCGGGGGTGACGGCGAGCCCGATCATGCACAGGCCGAGCAGCGCCGTCAGACCACCCGCCGCGACCAGGGACCCGTCGCCCGGCCCGTGCAGCGACAGCCAGTGCACGGCCCGGACCCGCCAGGCGGCGGCCGGACGGTGCACGGCGTGCACCAGGAGCAGGTCCAGGGCGAGGGCACCGAAGGCCGCGGTGGCCAGGGCGGCCAGCACCGCGGCCGGGACACGGCGCCGGGACCACAGGCGCCGGGGCGTACGGCCGGCGGGCACAGCCGGTCGCTCCCCGGACTCCGGGCTGTCCGCGCCGCCCGACGCGGGCGTGAGCGAGGTGACCCTGATGCGGGCGGCGGACACCTCCAGGCCGGTCAACTCCCGGGTGCGCGCCATGACATGCTCCCGCAGGCTCCGCACCGTCCCGGTCAGCGGCGCCGGGTAGGGGAGGGTCACGTCGAGGGCGACCCGGGCCCGGCGGCCGCGCACGGACGCCGCCGCCCTCGACGTCCGCGCGGCGGCCGGGCCAGGCCGGGCCTCCTCGGCCGCCCGCCCGGCGATCCTGCGCACGGCCCGGTCCGTGACCGTGGTGGTGCCCCGCCGCGCCGCGCCGGTCACCGACGCCTCCGCTCGAACGCGTCCCGTACCTCCACGACTCCGCCGCCACCCTCGACCCACCGGCCCGCCGCCCACCCGAGGCCGCCGAGCGCCCCCACGAGCAGGAACGCGCCGAAGCCGCCGAAGTACCCGGCGAACGCCAGGGCCGTCCCCGCGGTCATCCCCACGAACGGTGCGCTCACGCCCGTCCCCCTCTCACCCTGGTCCACTGCCGTCCGCTCCCGCCGGCAACCGCCGCCCGCTCACGCCACGCGGGCCTCGGCGGGGGCGGACGGCTCCTCCTCGTCGGGCAGCCGGACGTCGTTGACGGTGATGTTCACCTCGACGACCTCCAGGCCGGTGACCCGCTCCACCGCGGAGATCACGTTCTCGCGGACGTCCCGGGACACGTCGGTGACGGGCACGCCGTACTCGACGACCAGGTCCAGGTCGATGGCCGTCTGTCGCTCGCCCACCTCGACCTTCACCCCGCGCCCGACGTTCGGCCGGCCCCCGGGCACCCGGTCGCGGACGGCGCCGATGGTGCGGGACAGCCCGCCGCCCATGTCGTACACGCCCGGGATCTCGCGGGCGGCGATGCCCGCCACCTTCACGACGACGAGGTCGGCGATCGACGTCCGGCCGCGGTCCGCGGCCGGCTGGTCCGCGCCGGTGGCACCGCCGGAGACGGCCGTGGTGCCCTCGGTCCTGCCGCCGGTCCGGGGCGCGGGGGCCTCCCCGGCGACTGCCGCGGTCTGCGTGGTCGTGGTCATGGTGGTGTCCTTCCTGCAGTTGCTCGTTCCTGAGCTGCCTGTGCTCGTTCCGACCCGCCGTGGCCGCCGCTGTGACGCGGATGCCCGCAAAAGATTCCACGGAACGTCCGGTCCGCGTGCCGTCGCGCCGTTCACCCGGGTCCGCGGCCACATCCGCACCGGTGTGCGCATCCGTGCGCGTACGCGTCGGCGAAGTAGTGCGTCACGGGCACGGCACACCGGTGTCCGACTTGGAGAGACCGGACGAGAGGAGCCGCCCAGTGGCGGGGGCCCGCAGACTGACCGCACCACCGGACGCCCGGCGCGACCCCGGCGACGACCTGCTGGTGGTCCGGGCCGCGGAGGGCGACGAGGACGCCTTCGCGGTGCTCGTGCAACGCCACGCACCGGCGTTGCTCCGGCTGGCCACCCGACTGCTGGGCATCCCGGCGGAGGCGGAGGACGCGGTGCAGGACTCCTTCCTGAACGCATGGCGCCGGCTCCCGGAGTTCCAGGGGCAGGCGTCCTTCGGCACGTGGATGTACCGCATCGTCACCAACCGCTGCCTGAACGTGCTGCGTTCCCGCAGACCGGTGTCGCCCCTGGAGGCGGCCGGTGAGGTGGCGGCGGCCGAGCACGCCACCTCACCGGCCCGCATCACCGAGGCCCGGGACGCCGTACGCGAGCTGCGGGACGCCCTCGACCTGCTCTCGGCCGAACAGCGCGCCTGCTGGGTGCTGCGCGAACTGGACGGCCGGTCCTACGAGTTCATCGCGGACGCGGTCGGCATCAGCCAGGAGGCCGTCCGCGCCCGCGTCTTCCGTGCACGCCGTTGTCTGACACAAGCACTGGGGGCCTGGCGATGACCACCCGCACCGACCCGCCCGAGGACGCCCACCCCGACGGAGACGACGAACCGCTGCCGTGCGGACGACCGCTGTCCCAGGTCTGGGACGACTGGGAGCGCCGTACGGACGACCCCCATCCGGCCGTCTGCCCGCACTGCCGGGAGGCGGTACGCCACCTCGAACAGCTGGAGACCGCCGTGCGCGGCCTGCGCGAGGAGACCCCGGAGCCCGCCGCGTACGACGCCGAGCCGCTGACCCGCCGGGTCATGGATCTCGTCCGCCTCGAACTGCGGCCCGGCCGCCCGCTTCCCCTCGGCGAACCCGCCGAGGACCTGTGGATCATGGAGACGGTCGCCGCGCGCGCCCTCCGCTCGGCGGCCGAGACCGTCGAGGGGGTCCGCGCCGGTTCCTGCCGGATCGTGGACGCGGACGGCCGGGCCGACGGCGCGGTCGAGGTCCGCCTCGACCTCCACGCGCCCGCCGGCGTCGCGCTGCCGCGGCTCGCGGAGAGCGTGCGGCAGCGGGTCCTGGAAGCCGCCGACCGGGAACTGGGCATGGTCATAGCGTCCGTGGACATCCGCGTCACCGATCTCGTCGACAGCACGGCCGAGGGCCGGGAAGGGGGCACGGCATGACCGCGCACACACCGCACGACGCAGGGGCCGTGTCGGCCGAGGACATCGCCCGGGTGGTGGAGAGCGTGCCGGGCGTCGCCTTCCTGAAGCCCGGCCTGGCCGCCCGGCTCCGCTCGGCGCTGTCCCGGCCCGATCCCGGCGCCGGCCGGGCCCCGGCCTCCGGGGTCCGCCTGACACCGGAACCGGACGGCCCCGGCGGCGCCGGCGGCTGCCACGTCGACGTCCAGCTGGTCGCGGTGCGCCGGGCCAGGGCGGTGGACGTGGCCCGTGCCGTCCGCTCCGCCGTCGAGGCCCACCTGGCCGCCCGCTCCCCGGGGCGGCCCGGTCCCCGGGTGACGGTGACGATCACCGGCCGGGTCTGAGCGGCCTGCGCCCGGGGACACCCGCGGCCCCTCAGGCCGGGAAGCCCAGCAGGGCGACCGGGGCGGAGGTCGGTTTCTCGGAGCCGCCCGCCGGTTCGACGGTGACACCCACCCCCGAGGCCCCGTCGACGGCACCGCCCAGCAGGACGGCTTGGTCGGTGCGGGCGGGGTCCATCAGACCGGCGGACCGCATCGTGCCGTCGTCGTCGAACCACAGCTGGTAGACCTTGCCGTCGGCGGGACGGGCCATCCCGGAGACGAGGAACACGGCCTTGTCCCGGTCCCGGGAGACCACGACCGTTCCGGTGGCGCCGTCCCCGAGCGCGGCGGTCCGGGTTCTGGCGTCCGGCGCGGCCAGTACGGCGGCGATCTCCTCGTTCCCGCTGCGCGCGCGCCGCGCCTGGCCCAGCGCGTCCTCGGCCCGCTGGTGCTGCCACACCGTGGTGCCGCCGAGCGCGGCCGCCGCCGCGAGGCAGGCGGCCAGCGCCCACCGGGACAGCAGGCGGCCCCGCAGGGCGGCCCGCCCCACGCGTACCGCCGTCGACCCGCCCGGGGACTCCTGCCGGACCGACGAGACGCTGTGCAGCACCTGCCGGCGCATGGCCGGCGGCGGTGACACGGTGGCGGCCAGTCCCAGCCGGGCCGCGGCGGCCGACAGCTCGGCGGTCTCCTGCTCGCACGGTTCACAGCCCGCGAGGTGCCGCTCGAACGTGACGAGTTCCTCGTCGGACAGGGCGTGCAGCGCGTAGGCCCCCGTCAGACGGTGCAGATCGGCGGCCGTGCTCACGCGGTCACCCCCAGGCAGTCGCGCAGCCGGATGAGCCCGTCCCGCAGCCGGGTCTTGGCCGTGCCCAGCGGCAGGGCGAGCGCCTCGGCCACCTCGCGGTAGGTCAGCCCCCGGTAGTAGGCGAGGGTGACGGCCTGCCGCTGGATCTCGGTCAGCGTGCGCAGGCACCGCCGTACCTGCTCCCGTTCGAGCCGGGCCTCGACCTGCTCGGTCACCTCGTCGAACTCGGGCGTCCGCTCCAGCAGCGCGGCCCGGTGCTCGCGGGCGGCCGAGGCCTCCACCGACCGGACCCGGTCCACCGCGCGGCGGTGCGCCAGCGTGAGGATCCAGTTGACCGCCGTCCCGCGGTCGGGCCGGTAGCGGGGAGCGGTCCGCCAGACCTCCACCAGCACCTCCTGCGCCACCTCCTCCGACTGCGCCTGATCACGCAGCACGGCCCGGGCGACACCCAGCACGGAACCGGCCACGGCGTCGTAGAGGGACGCGAACGCCGTCTCGTCGCCGAGGGCCACACGCCCCACCAGCTCCTCCAGATCCGGTTCCGCGGCCGGGTCGGCGCCGATGTACACGGCTTCTTTCACAAGGTCCTCCGCTGCAGGGGCATCTCCGGACGTAATCCGGACCCGACGTACCGCCGGATTGGTCCTGACGACGGAGAAACCCCGCGCGCACCCCGCAGAACCCGCGCCGGCCTCTGCCGTCGAGGTACTTCGGCGGGGGAACGGCGCCCGGATGCGCCACACCGGACGGACACCGGGCGCCTTCCCACCGGTCTCGCCCGCTCGGCTACTTGTACGTGATGTCCGAGCTCGCGTACTTGCAGTACGTGCCGTCGGCGCCGCTGCCGTTGGTCGTCGGCTCCGCGCCCGTGTTGTTGCCGATGTACTTCTGGCACGGCACGATCTTCTTGCTGCTGTCGCCGACGATCGTGATGTTCTTCAGGGTCGCGCTGTCGCCGTAGTTGGTGTTGATCCCGACCAGCGCGCTGCCCTTGTAGGTCGCCTCGATGGTGTCGAGGTTGATCGTGCGCTTGTACTGCGTCTTGCAGTTGCCGCACGAGCGGACCAGCTTGCCGAAGGTCTGCACGGCGAAGCCGGACACGTTGAGCGTGCCGGCGCCGTTGAACTGGAACACCTTGTCGCTGGCCTCCTTCGCGCCGCCGCCGGAGACGGTGTACACGTTGGACGACGAGGAGCCCTTGAAGGTCGCCGCGTCCTCGCCGACGTCCTCCCACCAGACGTTCTGCAGGGTGCAGCTGCCCTCGCAGTGGATGCCGTCGGCGGCGGGGGAGCCGATGATGACGTTCTTCAGGACGGTGCCGGCCGCCAGGTCGAGGATCGGGTCCTGGTCCTCGCTCTGGCCGTCGGTGCCCAGGTCGCCGCTGCCGTACAGGCGCAGCATCCCGTAGTCCTTGGTGCCCGACAGCTTGATGGTCGCGGTGACGGCCTGGCTGCCGCTGGCCGTCGGCCAGGTCGCGGCGTTCGCCTCGGTACCGTCGGTCATGATCATGCCAACCGAGAGTCCGAGGGCGGCCAGTCCGCCCATCAGCGCTCGCGCGCTGGTCCGTGCTCGTGAAGTCATGTCCCGTATGCCTTCTTTCGAGTGGGGGGTCCTGTCGACGTTCGGGTGGTGTTCGGATATGTGAATATCGATCGCCATTACGAACGCATTGTGCTGACACCTGATCGAAGGGCCGCGAATTCCGGCCGCACGGTCACGGTGCTGAACGGAACGTAGGGTGAAAGCGCTTTCTAGTCAACGTCTCCCGCGCTATCCGTTCGGGCGGCCGCTGCGCTGCCCTAGCGTCCGCAAAGTGCCGTGGGAGCGCTTCCATGGCGGCCGTGCTCATGCCACGATGCCGGGAGTTCCCCGCACGACGCCGCACCTCGCACCGAGCCGCGCCCAGAAAGGGACAACGACGTGCCCCCCCCACACCCGGTGCCACCCTCAACGCGCCCAGAACCAGGCCGCGTCCGGCCCTGGCCGACCCGCTGAGCACGCTGCTGCTGCCACTGCTCGCGGTGGCGGTCGTCCTGGCACCGGGCGCACCGCCTCCGCCACCCGCACCGGCGCGGGGACCACGGCGGCCGGCGGCCGGCGGCTCACGTCCGTCCTGCGCGACGGGCGGACCCTCGCCCACGGCCGGAACGCCGCGCACCGCCCCGCCGCCGGCCCGGTGACGGCCGTCGGCATGGCGTACGACGCCACGCTCGCGCCGGGCGCGGGCGTGAGCGTCGGCTGCCGGGCCACGCGCACCGGCGACGGCGTGGCCCCCATCGTGTGCCCGCCCAACGACCCGCCCCGCACGGCCGGTTGACAGCGTCGGCGGACACCCGCACCCTGTCCGCGCCAGCCCGCCAGCCCGCCAGCCTCGCGAGGAAGGCCCCAGTGAATCCGCAGCCCAGCAGAGCCCCGCTGACCACGGTTCTCAGCACCTGTGTCCTCGCCCTCGCCCTGGTGGTGACCGCCACGGCCGTCACCGCGCTGGTGCGCGGCCCCCGGCCGGTCACCGCGCACACGGCCGCGGGCGACCACTGGGTGAACACCTGGACCGGGATGCCGCAGCTCACCGAGCCCGGCAATCTGCCGCCCGCGCCCTTCACGGGGGAGCGGTCGGTGCTGGCCGACACCACCCTGCGCCAGACCGTCCGCGTCACCGTCGGCGGTCACCGGCTGCGGCTGCGCTTCTCCAACGCCTACGGCGACACCGCGCTCCCGCTCACCTCGGTCACCGTGGCGCTCCCGGCGGACGGCAGGGCGGGGAGCGGCGCGATCGTCCCGGACAGCCTGCGCCGGGTCACGTTCTCCGGGCGCACCGCGACCGTCGTCCCGGTCGGTGCCCAAGTGGTCTCCGACCCGGTGGACTTCGACCTGGCGCCGGGCGCCAACCTCTCGGTGACGGCGTACACCGCGCAGGGCCAGCCCGACCTGGCGCTCACCTCGCACCCGGGCTCGCGCACCACGTCGTACCTCGTCGACGGCGACCACACGCGGGACCCGGACCTCTCGGGGGCCGCCCATGTCGACCACTGGTACCTGCTCAGCGACGTCGAGGTGCGGGCGCCGGCCGCGACCCGGGCGGTGGCCGTGCTCGGCGACTCGCTGACCGACGGCCGGGGTTCCACGACCAACGGCAACGACCGCTGGCCCGACCAGTTCTTCGACCGCCTCCGCTCCCGCCCCGCCACCTCGGACCTCGCCGTCCTCAACCAGGCGGCCGGCGGCAACCGCGTCCTCGACGACGGACTCGGCCCCAACGTCCTGGCCCGCCTCGACCGGGACGTGCTCTCCCGCAGCGGGGTCTCCTGGCTGATCGTCTTCGAGGGCGTCAACGACATCGGCACCGCCGCCGCCACCCCGCAGGCCCAGGAGGCCGTGGCCGACGACCTGATCGCCGCGTACCGGCAGATCGTGGTCCGCGCCCACGCCCAGGGCATCCGGGTCTACGGCGCCACGCTGCTGCCCTTCGCCGGCAACGCCTACGACGACGGGGCCGGGGTGCGGGAGGCGGCCCGGCAGCGGGTCAACGCGTGGATCCGGGGCCACGGTCACTTCGACGCGGTGATCGACTTCGACCGGGTGGCCCGGGACCCCGCCGATCCGAGCCGCCTGCGGGCCGACCTCCAGGTGGGGGACTGGCTGCACCTCAACCCGACCGGGTACGGAGTGCTGGCGGCGGCGGTGCCGACGGCGCTGTTCCGTTAGGAGCGCCGAGGGCCGCCTGGACACCCGCTCATACGGTCGTCGGCCGGAGCCGGTGGAGCGACCCTCCGGCGACAGGCCCGGCGCCGGTGACCGGGGCACGCTGCTGGGCGCCGGGGGAGGGCACGGCGGTTTTACCCAACGGCAACAATCATGATCGTTTCCGTGTGTCGCATCGCGTCGTTGAAACGGCCGTGTTGATCAATACTTCTTCTTCCGAGTCCGCCTCCGAGTCCGGCTCCGACCCGGTCGCCGACGTCGGCCGAGCCGACCTGACCGAGGCGCTCTTCCAGGACGGGCCCGACGGCGCGTACGTCCACGGGCACTGGCGCAAGGTCGTCTCGGCCGAGTTGTTCCGCTACCGCCCCTCGGCCTCCGTCGAGGAGAGATGGCGGCACGCCTACGACCGTCTGCGCGCCGTGAACGAGCAACTGCCGGTCTCCCCGGAGTGGTTCGCCGCGGACCCACGGGGACTCGCCGCCCTGCACGAGTGGTCGGCAATGGTCGACGGGGCCACCTCGACCGTCGCGGGCATCCACTTCAACCTCTTCCTGGGCAGCGTGCTCGACGACGAGGTCTCGCCCGCCCGGGAGCTGGCCGAGTTCCGGTCGATGGCCCGCGTCGGGACCTTCCTGTGCACCGAGCGGGCGCACGGGAACGACGCCGCGGCGCTGGAGACCGTCGCGCGCTACGACCGCGAGCGCGACGAGTTCGTCCTGCACACCCCGAACGAGGGCGCCCGCAAGTACATGCCCAACACCAGCCCGGTGGGCGGGCCGAAGACCGCGGTCGTCGCGGCCCGGCTGCTCGTCGACGACGTGGACCAGGGCGTGTTCCTGTTCCTCACCCCGCTGAGCGACCACCGCGGCACCCTGCCGGGCGTCACCGTCACGATGTTGCCGGAACGTATCGGCAGCCCGGTGGACCACTGTGTCACCGGTTTCGACCGGGTCCGCCTGCCGCGCACCGCCCTGCTCCAGGGCCCGCACGGACGGCTGCTGCCCGACGGTGTCTTCACCAGCGCGGTGGGCAGCCCGCGCAAGCGGTTCCTGCACACCATCCGCCGTGTGACGGTCGGGAAGCTCTGTATGAGCGCGTGCGCCGTCGGCGCCTCCCGGTCGGCACTGGCGACCGCGGTGCGCTACGCCCAGCTCCGGCACGTCTCCGGCCCGGTGGCCGGGCAGCGCGTTCCGCTGACGGCGCACCGCAGCCACCACGCCCGGCTGCTGGAGTGCGTGGCCACCGCCTACGCCATGACCTTCCTGCACCGGGCGGTCACCGAACGCTGGATCACCCACCGCCCCCACGAGCGCGCGGAGGCGGAGCGCCTGGTGGCCGTCGCCAAGGGCTGGATCACGTGGCGGGCCCGGGACATCATGACCGAGAGCCGGGAACGCTGCGGCGCCCAGGGGCTGTTCCCGGTGAACGGCCTGGCGGAGTACATCGCCAACACCGACGGCGCGATCACGGCGGAAGGCGACAACCTGGCGATCTGGTGCAAGGCCGGAGCCGAGATGATCTTCGGTCAGGAGCTCGCCCCGCTGGCTCCGGAGGCCACCGGTCAGGAGGCCCTGACCGACCTCGGCTTCCTGCGGGGTGCCGTGTCCGCCGCCGAACGCCACTGGCACCTGACCGCCCGGGGCGATCTCCGCGACGGCCGGTCCGCCGACGGGCTGGGCCGCTGGAACCACGCGTCCGACGCCGCGCTGGCCCTGGTCGAGGCGTTCGCCGTGGGGCAGGCGGCCGACGCGTTCACCGCCGCCTGCGCACGCGTGGCGGACCCCTCGGCGCGCGCCGCCCTGGAGTCCCTGTGCGCGCTGTTCCTGCTCCGCGAGGTGGACGCGCGCGGCGGACTGCTGCTGACGCGCAAGGCGCTGACCATCGCACAGGTCGGCGCCCTGCCAGGGACACGGCGGGAACTGACCGCCCGTCTCGCCCCTCGGCTCGCGGTCCTCACGGACGCCTTCGACGTACCGGAGGAGCACCTCTCCTCGCTGCCGATGCTCACCGCCACCAGCGGCTGAGCGACGGGTCCGAGGTCCGGCGAGGTGCAGCCGCCCGGGACGGCAGGCCCCGGGCGGTCACCTCGCCGGCCTCCACCGGCGCGCGGGCGTCCTAGGCGGTTCCGGCCCCGGCCGGGACGGTCTCCGAGGCCGAACCGGCCCTCGCGGGAAGGTGGTTGAAGAGCAGGTTGAGGACGATCGCCGTCAGGCAGCCCGCGCTGATGCCGCTGTTCATCACCGTCTGGAACCAGTCGGGGAACTTGTCGTAGACCGTGGGCACGCCCACCGGCAGGACGCCGATGGCCACCGAGACGGCCACCACCGTCAGGTTGTTGTTGCCCTTGAAGTCGACCGTCCCCAGCGTCCGCAGACCGCTCGCCGCGACGGTGCCGAACATCACCAGGCCCGCGCCGCCCAGTACCGGCGCGGGTATCGCCGCGACCACCGCGCCCAGCTTCGGCAGCAGGCCGAGCAGGACCAGGATGCCTCCGGCCGCCGCGACCACCCAGCGGCTGCGTACCCGGGTCATGCCGACCAGGCCCACGTTCTGCGCGTACGCCGTGTACGGGAAGGTGTTGAAGACGCCGCCGAGGACGGTGGAGAGGCCGTCGGCGCGCAGCCCGTCGGACAGGGAGCGCGGCTCGACCCTGCGGTCGGTCATCTCGCCCACCGCGATCAGGTCACCGGTGGTCTCCGTCATGGTCACCAGCGCCACCACCAGCATGGAGACGATCGCGGACGCCTTGAACGTCGGCGCCCCGAAGTGGAAGGGCGTGCTGATGCCCAGCCAGTCGGCGTCCCCGACCCCGCCGAAGTCCGTGAACCCGAAGGGCACGGCCACCGCCAGTCCCACCGCGATGCCGATCAGGACCGCGATCCGGGCGAGGTAGGCGGGCGCGAACCGCTGCACGCCTGTCACCACCGCCAGCACGAAGGCCGCCAGCGCCAGGTTCCTCGGCTCGCCGAAGTCCTTCGAACCGGCTCCGCCCGCCGCCCAGTTGCCCGCGACCGGCAGCAGCGAGACACCGATGACCAGGATCACCGTGCCGGTGACCAGGGGCGGGAAGAAGCGCAGCAGCCTTCCGAAGACGGGGGCCAGGAGCATGATCGCCAGGCCCGCCACGATCACCGAGCCGTAGATCGCGGGCAGTCCGCCGCCCGTGGTCCCGATGAGCACCATCGGCGACACCGCGGCGAACGTACAGCCCTGCATGATCGGCAGCCGGACGCCGAAGCGCCAGACGCCGACGCACTGGATGAGCGTCGCGATGCCGCACACCAGCAGGTCGGCGGTGATCAGATACGCCAGGTCGGCGGGCGAAAGCTTCATCGCGCTGCCCACGATGAGCGGGACGGCGACCGCGCCCGCGTACATCGCGAGCACGTGTTGCAGGCCGAAAGCGGCCAACTGTCTTACGGGCGGGACCTCGTCCACGGGGTGGACGGGGCTGGTGGTCGTGGCCATGGGCACTCCAGAGCGGGGACGACATCCGGACAGCACGAGACGGTAGGCCGCTTGAACAGTTTGTTGATTTCCGCGGCGTTGCCGATACGTGTCATGCCCGCCAGGACGCGGCCGACTCCGCTAAGCCCCCGAGCGCGCCGCCGTCAGCAGGGAGTCCCAGTCGGCCAGCTTGACCACGCTCCGGCCGAGCCGCGCGCCCAGCGCCGCCTCCGCCCGCTCGATCGCCTGCCAGCCCGGCCACTCGACCGGCTCGACGCCCGCCGAGCGCAGCGCGGCGACCGGGTCCTTCGGTACCTCCCGCCGCAGCAGCGACGGAGCGTCCGCCAGGAGCGAGGTCGCCGTCTCCTTCGCGTCCGGCCGGTTGGTGCCGATGACGCCGGTCGGGCCCCGCTTGATCCAGCCCGCCACGTAGTCGCCCGGCACACCGGAGCGGCCGTGCCGGACCCGGCCCGCGTCATGCGGAACGGTGCCGGTCTCCTCGTCGAACGGCAGCCCGTCCAGGGGCACTCCGCGATAGCCCACCGAACGCAGCACCAGCTGCGCCTCGACCGTCTCGTACCGCCCGGTGCCCCGCACTCCGCCGCGCCCGTCGGGTTCGGTCCGCTCGAAGCGCACCGCGCCCACCCGCCCGCGGTCCGCGAGCAGTTCGGCCGGGCGCAGGAAGAAGCGCAGCCGGATACCGCGGTCCGCGCCCCGGCCGCCGGCCTCGCCCCAGCCGCGCAGCACCTCG
Source organism: Streptomyces sp. NPDC104367 (assembly GCF_055583825.1). NCBI lineage: Bacteria > Bacillati > Actinomycetota > Actinomycetes > Kitasatosporales > Streptomycetaceae > Streptomyces > Streptomyces sp. NPDC104367. The sequence goes on from NZ_JBVJND010000033.1 coordinate 38,306, forward strand.
ATGTTGCGGCGCTGGGCGGCGGGCAGCGCGGCCGGGTCGGCGTAGGCCGGGTCGAGCGCCAACTCGGCCGGATCCACCAGGACTTCGGTGTCCGGCAGGGCGCCCAGCTCGCGCAGCTCCCTGGTGGTGAAGCGGGCCTGGGAGGGGCCGCGCCGGCCGACCACGTGCACCTCTCTTATCCTGCTCGCCGCGAGCGCGCTCAGGGCCGCCTGGGGCATGTCGGTGGGGCTCAGCTCGGCCACGCCCCGGGCCAGCATCCGCGCCACGTCGACCGCCACGTTGCCCACGCCGACGACCACCGCGCTCCGGGCGGCGCGCACGAACCCGGCGTCGGCCGCGTCCGGGTGCGCGCTGTACCAGGACACGAACTCGGTCGCCGACCAGCAGCCCGGCAGTTCCTCGCCCGGGATGCCGAGCCGCCGGTCGCCGGCGGCGCCGACGCAGTAGACCACCGCGTGGTACAGCTCGCGCAGCCGCGCCACCGGGAGTCCGCCCGGACCGCCGCCGACCCTGACCCCGCCGAGGAACCGCACCCGCTCGTGCTCCAGCACCGTGCGCAGGTTCCCCTGGAGCGACTTGATCTTCTCGTGGTCCGGGGCGACCCCGTAGCGCACGAGTCCGAACGGGCACGGCAGCCGGTCCAGGACGTCCACGACGACCGTGGGGTCGAGCTGCACCAGGTTCTGGGCGGTGTAGCACCCGCTCGGCCCGGAGCCGACGACGGCGACACGCAACACGGGGGACTCCTTGCCCGAGGGGGCTGGTGGCTCCAGCATCCCACCGGCCCGCCCGGGTCGACAGGGGCCGCAGGGGTGATGCGGACGCGTGTCCGTTCGTATGGAATGTGATCATGCGGTTACTTTGCGTATGTGCTGGAAGCATCCTTTCTCAATCTTTGCGATCGGCGTGCGGAGGACGGCACGGTGTCCGTGTCGCCCGCCTAGGAGGTGCAGGAGCACGCGGGAGCCATGTCCTGGTTCCACGTCCGGCTGGTCTTCGGCGACGGCGCGCGGGTCGACGCGCTCGCCGTGGTGGCCGGGGGCCGGGTCTCCATCGAGGACGTCAGGGCGCGGCCCGCCCTGTCGCTGGCCGATCTCACGGTCCTCGCCGACTGGATCGAGGAGCCGCTGTTCCGGGTCTGCGGGATGGACTCGGACGTCCGCGACGACGAGGAGCCCCTCCGCGACTCCGGTGGGGCGACCCAAGTGGACCGGGAGGAAGGGGAGTTCGGCGGGCCGCGACGGGCCAGGCCGGGCTGGCCGCGGGGCGTCGAGGGGCGCTGGCTGGTCGCCCAGGAGTACCGGGCCGCGCAGGAGGAGGGCCTCGACCCGGTCCTCGCGGTGATGGGTGCGACCGGACACAGCCGCCGGCGCTCCCTGCGCCTGATCGCCCAGGCCCGCGACGCGGGCTACCTGACACCGGGCCACGCACGGCGCTGACCAGGGCGCTCCCGACGGCTCTGAGCGGCGTCCCGGCCTACGGCCGCCGGGGCTCGCCGCGGTCCTCGGTCGCGAAGAACCGGGACAGGTCGCGGGGGGCGGCCGTGGGCGCGGGTCCCTCGGGCAGGCCCAGTTCGCGGTCGAGTCCGTAGCGCTCGAACAGCTCCGCCCGCAGCGCCGGGATCGGCATCGGCACACCCGGCACCAGCGCCGCGTACACCGCCCCCATCAGCAGGGCGCGCAGCATCGGGTAGTCGTCCGGCACGTTGTGCGAGCCGTACCGGGCGACGGTGTCGCCGAGCAGCTCGGAGAGCCGACGCTGCTCCGGGCACTGCACGAACCCCTCGGCCTGGAGCAGCCCCGCCATGTGCTGGCGCATCAGCACCGGCCGCTCCCGGGCCAGGCCCAGGATCGCGTCGATGGCCCGGGCCAGCCGCTCCCGGCCGTCCTCGGTGCGCGGCTCGCGCTCCAGCGCCTCCTCCAGCGTGCGGTGCATCAGCCGGTGCACGGCGGACTGGACCAGCTGGCGCTTGCCGGGGAAGTAGTACGACACCAGCCCGCGCGCCGACCCGGCCCGGTCGGCGATGGCGCCCAGCGTGGTGGACTCGAAACCGTGCTCGTCGACCAGCTCGACCGCGGCCTGGAGAAGCCGTTCCCGGGAACGCCTGCGCAACTCTTCATTGACCGAGGCGCTGCGCGGGGACATGCTGGACTCCTGCGTTGACTGGCTGCCAGCCAACTATAATCGACGCGGCGGGCACCGCCCTGCGCGGAGCCTGTTCAGGGCCGCCGTCCGTCCGGGGCGACACGGGGGAGCGTCTCGGGCGGACGGCGCGGCAGTCAGGCCTGGGTGGGCGTGGCCGGTCGGCGGGCCACGCCCACCAGGTCCAGCACCGGCAGCAGGGCCCCGGGCCGCTCGGTCACCGGCAGGTGGTCCACGAAGTGCACCCGGCACCCCAGCGCCGCCGCCCCGCCGTCGGCGGGCCTGCTGTCCCCGACCATCACCGTCTCGGCGGGCCGGACCGCGAGCGCCTCCAGGGCGGCCGTGAAGAGTCGCGGATCGGGCTTCTGGACCCCGTGTTCGTACGACAGGACGTACGCGTCCACGTACGCGTCGAGCCCGTGCGCGCGGAAGACCGGGCGCAGGTCCCAGCCGATGTTGCTGACCACGCCGACCCCGATCCCGTGCGCCCGCAGCGTGCGCAGCACCTCGGCCGCGTCCGGGTACGGCGTCCAGGCGTCCGGGGCCATGTGCCGTTCGTACAGCGCGTCGTGCAGCGCCGGGTCCGGCAGCGGCACCCGCCGGGACAGGCCGGTGTACGCGGCCCGGTGCAGTTCGGCGCTCTCGTCCCGCACGGTCCAGACCCCGGCCAGGTCCGCGGGCAGTTCCAGCGGGTTCGCCCCGCCCGGCTGCGCCCCGGCCGCCTCCAGCGCCCCCGCGGCCCGCGTCAACTCCGCCTCGGACAGTGTCGTTGCGGTCTCGGCGAGCACGGCCCGCAACCAGGAGTCGGTCGGCTCGATGCGGAAGAGGGTCCCGGAGAAGTCGAAGAGCACGGCAGCCATGCGCCGGACTCTACCCGGGCATACGCCCGGCCCCGGCCGGTGAGGAGCGCCCGGGTGCTACCGGCCGCCGCGCTCCCAGCCGTACGCCAGTACCGCCAGTGCCACCACGAGCGCGCCGAGGAGCCAGCCGCCGAGGACGTCGGAGGGCCAGTGGACGCCGAGCCAGATCCGGGTCAGGCCGCCCCCTATCACCGACACCGCGGCCACGGCCAGGGCCGTGCGCCACAGGGCCGGGCCGGGGGCGCGGCGGCGCAGCAGCCACAGCAGCAGGCCGCAGACCACCGTCGCCGTCATGGCGTGCCCGGAGGGGAAGGCCGAGTAGGCGGCCGAGTCGACCGGGTCCGGCCAGGCGGGGCGGGGGCGGTCGACGGCCGCCTTGAGGGACTGCTGGGCGAGGGTGCCCAGCGCGCAGGTCACCGTCAGCCACAGGGCCGTCCACCATGCCGAGTGCCGCCACACCAGCCACACCGCGACCGCCGCGCAGAGCAGGCGCATGGTCAGCGGGTCCCAGACCCAGTCGGTCAGGACGCGCAGGACGTGGGTGGTGTCCTGGTCCGCCACCGCCCAGCGGTGGGTGGTGTCGGCGATCCCCTCGTCCAGTGCGACCAGCGGCGGCCACTCGCCGGCGACGAGGGCGAGCAGCAGCGCCGAGCACAGGGCGAGCACGGCGGTCGCGAGCAGCGGGGCGGGGCGGTCGTCGGGTGGCGGGCGCATGGCGTGATCTTTGCCGAATCATTGCCCGGAGAGCAATTCCCCCGCTGTGCACGGCATTACCCGAGCGCGCGCAGACCGGGGACGAGCGCCACCAGTACCGGGATCACCGGAACCAGGGCGGCGGTCGCGGTCAGGCGCAGCCGGTGCCGTGCGGGGAGCCGGTCCGGGTCGGTGAGCAACCGGTGGACGCGTTGCGGGACATGGGCGTGCGGGGTCGGTCCGGGACCGAACACGCCCCGGTCCTCGTTGAGTTCGACCAGGGCGAGGGCGGTGGTGAGGCGGCCGTGGCGGCGCGAGGCCATGTCGTCGGCGGCCAGTTCGACCAGCCGGTGCATCTCGTCGCGGAACGCGGCGAACACCGGGATCTGCGGGAATCCGCCCGCCAGCGCGGCCGAGCAGTGCAGCAGCCAGTCGTGCCGGGCCTGGGCGTGCCCCTGTTCGTGGGCGAGCACCGCGTCCAGCCGACGGCCCTCGAGCCTGCGCAACGCGGCCGTGGTGACGACGAGTCGGGGGGCCGCCCCGGCCAGCCACCAGGCGTCGGGACGCTCGCCCTCAAGGACGACGAGACGGCTGTTCGCCGCTTCCTCGCCCGGCAACAGGGGTGCGCGGAGCAGGAGTTCGGCCCGCCGTCGGCGACGCCCGGCGCGCGCCCGCAGGACCTCGCGGACCAGCATGGCCCCGCTCCACAGTCCGGCACCGGCGAGGGCCAGCGCGGTCGTCGCCGCCCACGGTCCGGTGGTGCCGAGCGTGTAGGCGTCCGCCACGCCCGCCGGGGCGGCCGCGAACACCCGCCCGCGGGCCGCGTGCCAGGCCGCCGCCGCGCTCAGTGTCATCGACAGCGCGCAGCACACCAGGACGGCCGCCACCACGCACTGCCACACCCACAGGGCGACCACCGGCTCCCGGTCCGGCCAGTCGGCCCGGGCGAGCAGCCGGGGGCCGGCCACGGCGGTCAGGGCGCCGAGCAGCAGCAGTGCCGCGGGGACCATCATGGCCAGCACCCTATGAGCGGGCGGCCGCCCAGGGGTACAGCCCATTGCGCCAAAGTGACGCAAGCAACGTCTGCGCCGCGAGCGCCGTCACGTCCTCACAGCGCCAGCAGCATCGCCACCATGCCGATGCCCATCGACAGCCTGCACGCCCGCGCCAGTTCGGGACGGTCGCCCCACCCGAGCGCCCCGGTCCCGGGCGCCGTCGCCGGCACGGGCACCAGCCGCACGCCCGACAGCAGGACGTAGCCGGTGAAGTAGGCCAGCAACGGCCCTGTCACCAGCGGGACTCCGGCGCCGCCGCCGTGGTGGTGGGCGCCGGGGGAGGCCGCCATCACCGCCGCCATGTAGACCATCGCCGCCGTGCCCACCAGGTGGTGCAGATGGTGCGGGCTGCCGCGGGCGCTCCACAGCGCGCGCAGCGCGGCCGCGCCGAACACCGCCGCGTACAGCGGCCATGCCCAGCCCGGCGGGGAGAACTCCGTCGCGGGCACGGCCATCACGGCCATGCCGAACCCCATCAGCGCCTCGCCGCCCGCGGCGCGCCGCTGCTCCTCGACCCTGCTGCGCATCCGCAGCAGACAGTAGGCCCCGGTCGCCGCGCACAGCGCGACCAGCAGCCAGCCGGGCGAAGCCGGTCCGTGCACGCGCACCTCCCCGCTCGACGTCGCATCGTGGATGCGATGCCCCGCCGTCGTGGCGCGCACGCGGGCGCAAGGATGTACACGGGGAGCACTCGGCGGAGCACGCCAATTGTTTTACGAGTAAAACACATGCTAAATTAATAGGTATGAGCACCGCGACCCGTCCCCTTCCCCTCGCCGGGGTGCTGCGCCTCGGCCGGCCCTCCGACATCTGGTTCAAGCCCGCGCTCAGCGTGGTCGCCGCGGTCGCCCCGCCCAACCTGGCCCTGCTGGCCCTCGGCCGTCTCGACCTCGCCATGTACACGATGGCCGGATCGCTGTGTGCCCTCTACGGCCACAACCGCCCGTACGCGGCCCGCGCCCGCATGCTGGTCCGGGTCGTCCTCGGCATGGTCGGCGGTCTCGCCGTCTCCCTGGTCACCGCCTCGCTCACCAGCGACGCCGTCGTCCTGGTCACCGTCGGCGCGCTGCTGGCCGCGGCGCAGAAGGTGCTCTGCGACGCGACCCGCGTCGGCCCGCCCGGCAACGTGGTCCTCACCTTCATCAGCTCGGCCTCCCTGTTCGCCCCGCAGACCCTCGGCCAGGTCCCCGGCCACCTCGGCCTCGCCCTCGCGACCGGTGCGTGGTCCTGGCTGATCGGCATGGCCCCCGGACTGCTGCGCCCGCATGGTCCCGAGCGCCGCGCCACCGCCCAGGCGCTGAGGGCCACCGCCGCCTACGCCGACACCCGCGGCACCGCCGACGGCCACGCCAGGGCCCGTGCCGCCGCGGCCGCCGCCGTCCAGGCCGCCTGGCAGTCCCTGCTGGCCACCGGCGCCCGCACCGACCGCACCCGCCGCGCCCTGGAACGCCTCGTCGTCCGTGCCGAGGTCGCCCTGGCCGCCCCCGCCGACGCGGACCCCGCACGGCTGCGCGCCTGGGCGCGCGAGCTGCATGGCACCGGACGCGTCCCGCGGGTCCCCGGCGGTGACACCGAACTCCTCGGCATCGACGCGGAACTCGCCGTGCCCCGGCCCCCGTTGTGGCGGCGGCTCGGCCCGCTCACGCCGCTCGCCGTCCGCACCGTGCTCGGCTGCGCCCTGGCCGGATACGCCTCCCTCGCCCTCGGCGTCGGCCGCCCCTACTGGGCGCTGGTCACCGCCGCCTCCCTCTACCAGGCCAACGTCACCCTCACCTGGAGCCGGGGCATCCAGCGCGTCGTCGGCAACCTGGCCGGCGTCCTCGCCTTCGCCGTCATCGTCCCGTTCGCGCACCTGCACCCGGCCGCCCTGGTGCTGTGCTGCCTCGCCCTCAACTTCGGCGCCGAGGCGCTGATCGGCCGCAACTACTGGCTCGGCAGCGTCTGCGTCACCCCGATGGCACTGCTCATCACCGAGTTCGCCCGCAGCCAGGACGCCGGGCAGCTGATCACCGAGCGGGTCGTGGACACCCTGGTCGGCGCCGTCGTCGGCTTCGCCACCGCGATCGTCGTCACCAACCGCAGGGCCGGCGACCGGATCGGCCACGCCCTCACCGCCGTCGAACGCGCCCGTGAGGAGTCCGCCAGGCTGCTCGCGGAGCCGCACCCGGCGCCGCGAGCCCTGGAAGCCGCCCGCCGTACCCTGGCCGCGGCCCTCACCGAACTGCGCGCCACCGCCGAGGCCGCGTCCGGTGAGTGGTGGCAACGCGCGCTGCCCCAGGAGCGGGTCGTGCTCGCCGAACGGTCCGGACACCGTACGCTCGCCGCGACGGTACGACGCCAGGGACCGCACTCCTGGGACGACGCGAGAACAACGGAGGACGTACGGCCATGACGGCGACCAACGGACGACCGGCGGCCGGCAGTGACACGGGGAGGGACGCGGGACGGGGCGCGGGCGGGGACGACACGGTGGCCGGTGTCGTCCGGCAGTGGCAGACCGTCCATCCCGAGCTGGACACCGGGCCCATGGAGGTCATCGGCCGGATCAACCGCTGCGCCGCGCTCCTCCAGCAGGCCGAGGACGCCCCGCTGCGCCGGGCCGGACTCAGCCGCCCCGAGTTCGACCTGCTGGGCGCGCTGCGCCGCACCGGCCACGAACTGACGCCGAGCGAACTGGCCAAGGAGACCTTCTCCTCCGGCGCAGCCGTCACCAAACGCCTCAAACAGCTCACCGAGCGGGGCCTGGTCGAGCGCCGCGGCGACGCCCGCGACCGCAGGGTCGCGCACCTCCGCCTCACCGACGAGGGCCGCGCCCTGGTCGACGCCATCCTGCCCGAGCAACTCGCCTACGAGACCGCCGTCCTGTCCGTCCTGAACTCCGACGGACAGGGCGAACTGGCCGCTCTGCTGGCCGAGTTGCTCGGCCGCCTGGAGGGCCGGATGGGCGCGCTGAGAGCCTGAGCCGGATCACCGCGGCCGTCCGGCGGGCGGCTCAGCTCTCCTCCGCCGGCCGGAAGACGCCGAACCCCGCGCCCTGCGGATCGGTCAGCACGGCGATGACCGGGCCGTCCGGCACGGTCATCGGCACCGTCCGCACCGCGCCGCCGGCCGCGGTGGCCGCCCGCGCGCTCGCGTCGACGTCGTCGACCGCGAAGCAGGGCAGCCAGTGGGCCGGCGCCCCGGGCGGGTACCGGTCGCCCATGTCGGCCATGCCGCCGAACCGCCGCCCCGCGACGGAGAACTCCGTGCAGGGGCCGCGGGCCTCGGCGTGCCAGCCGAAGACCGTGGTGTAGAAGCCCCTGGCACGGCCGGTGTCCCGGGTCGCCAGCTCCACCCGGCCCAGCGTGCCGGGCGCGTTGAACAGCCCGGCACCGGGGAAGACCCGCCCCTCCCACAGCTGGAAGGGCGCGCCGGTCGGGTCGAGGGCGACCGAGAAGCGGCCGGCGTCGAAGATGTCCATCGGGCCCACGAGCACGGTCCCGCCCGCCTCCTGCACGAGGCGCGCGGTCGCGTCCGCGTCGGTCACCGCGAACGACACGTTCCACACGACGGGTTGGGACTCCTGGTACAGCCGGGAGAGCGCCGCGACGGCCGCGTCGCCGAGGTGCGCGACGGTGTAGCAGCCCGCCTCCTGGCGCGGATCCGTCTCCGGGCGCCAGCCGAACAGCTCCGCGTAGAACCGCTTGGCCCCTTCCAGGTCGCTCGTCCCCAGCTCCGTCCAGCAGGGGCCGCCCGGCACCGGTCTGTCGAACTCCATGGCCACTCCTCGCAACCGCTCCCTCCCCAGCACGCTAGCCCCCGCCACCGACACCGGCCATCGGACACCCGCCCGCCCCCGCCCCCGCCCCGGAACCGGGAGCCGGGGTGCGGCGTTAGGCTCGTCCCTGGCCAGCCGCGCGCCCGAGATCGGAGCACCCGCCCATGGAGAACGCCGTCACCGGACTGACCTTCCGTGACGCCACCGACGCCGACGTGGACGTGATCGTCGCGTTGATCGAGTCGGCGTACCGGGGCGACTCCAGCCGGGCCGGGTGGACCACCGAGGCGGACATCCTGGAGGGGCAGCGCACCGACCCGCAGGGCGTCCTCGACGTGATCAAGGCGGCGGACAGCACGCTGCTGACCGTGGCACGGGACGGCCGGACGGTCGCCTGCTGCCAGCTCGAACACCGCGGAGCCCACGCCTACTTCGGCATGTTCGCGGTCAGCCCCGCGCTCCAGGGCGCCGGCCTCGGCAAGGTCGTCATCGCGGAGGCGGAGCGCCGGGCCCGGGCGGAGTGGGGCGTCACGGAGATGCACATGACCGTGATCTCGGTGCGGGACGACCTGATCGCCTGGTACGAACGGCGCGGCTACCGCCGTACGGGACGGATGACCCCGTTCCCGTACGGCGACGAGCGCTTCGGCGTTCCGCTCCGTGCGGACCTGCGGTTCGAGCTGCTGGTCAAGCCGCTGGTGTGACGTCGGCGCCCCGGGTCACGCGGTGAAGCGGGCGGTGCGTTTGATCTCCGGGTAGTCGGTCGTCGCGCCGTCCAGCTGGAGGGCGCGCACCAGCCTGAGGTGGTCCTGCGTGTTGACCACCCAGCCGATGATCCGCAGGTCCGCCTTGCGGGCGTGCTCGACGACCTCCAGGGTCAGCCGCCGGATGTCGAGGCACAGGGTCGTCGCCCCGGCCTCCTGCGCCCGCTCGACGACATCGGTGTCGTAGCGGCTGGCGATCAGCGCGGTGCGCACGCCCGGCACCAGCCGGGCGATCTCGGCGACGGCCTCGTCGTGGAACGACGACACCTCCACCCGGGACACCAGGTCGCGCCGCAGCATGACCTCGGCCAGCGCGCGGGCCGCCGCCACGTCCTTGATCTCGGCCTGGAGCGGTGTCCGCACCGCGTCCAGCACCTCCTCGAAGACCGGCACCCGCTCGCCGCGGCCCGCGTCCAGGGCGCGCAGCTCCTCCAGGGTCTTCTCGGCGATCGGGCCGGTGCCGTCGGTCGTGCGGTCCACCTCCGCGTCGTGCATGACGACCAGTGCGCCGTCCTTGCTGAGATGAAGATCGAGTTCGATCAGGTCGAGGCCGGCCTGTTGGGCGGCGACGAAGGAACGGAGGGTGTTCTCGGGCTCGACGCCCATGACTCCGCGGTGACCGATGGTAAGGAAGTTCAAGATTCAACTCGCTTCCGTCGACGGCGCCGGTGGGGGTACGCGCGGACCGTACGACGGGGACGTCGCTGTCCGCGCGGCTGGGCGCAGCCTAATGGCCGCCCGTCGCGATGAACCCGGCCGTACACGGGGGGATTGGTCCGCCGGGCGCGCGGTACCGGGCTCGTGCCCCTGTCGGCGGTCACCCGTGGGTGGGCGCGTCACGCCGTGTGTTGACCGGCTGGATCAGTACGGTGCCCGGGGCCTCGCCCACCGTCACCGGCCGTCGTGGATGTGAGTGCATTCACGGTTTGGCGCAGGAAAAAGCGCGGCGATTGCGCGATGCCACAGGATAATTTCCCGAAGGTCCCCTTGCTGGGAGAAAGCTCGTATGCATACGGTGTCCTTACGCGAGGTTCTCCCGTGGAGGATGGGTCATGACGGAAATTCTTGTGCAGGTGGGTTCGGAGGAGCGGGTTCCTCCCGTGACCAGGGTGGTCGAGCACCCGGCATGGCCCGTGCTCAGGGATGCCGTGGAGCGGATCCGGCCATGGCAGTCCAAGGACGGGTCGATCGACTTCGACGCCGAGGGCGCCCCGTCCCGCGCCGATGCCGAGCGGACCGTACGGCAGGTCGTGGACGCGGTGGCGGAGCTGTCGCCGCTGCTCCCGCACGACGCCGGCTACCACGGCGCGCTGGTCGAGGACCTGCGGCGGTGGGCCGACGACGGCTTCGGGGTGCCCGACTTCCTCGACTCGCTGCTGGCCTTCCAGCCCGCGAAGGGCCGCGCGGACGGCCTCCAGCACCTGGTCGTCTTCCCGATGTACACGCAGAACGGCAACCCGGACCGCAACCTGGAGGCGGTCGTGCTGCGCATGGTCTGGCCGGACTGGCTGGCCGAGCTGGAGCGCACCCGCTACGACAACCCGCTGTTCTGCGGTATCACCTTCGAGGACTTCACGGCCGGCTACGACACCAACTCCGCCGTCCTCTTCCCCGAGACCATCGCCGTGCGCGAGGCGCCGGAACGATTCTCCTGGGGCGGTATCTTCTGCGACCGCGAGGCCGCCCGGTTCCGCCGGGTCACCGACGCGGCCGTCGGCATACTGGGCCTCGAACTCCCCGGGGACATCGCCGCGATGGTGCACGACCAGAAGCGCTGCGAGGAGGCCTTCGTCCTGTGGGACATGGTCCACGACCGCACCCACAGCCACGGCGACCTGCCGTTCGACCCCTTCATGATCAAGCAGCGGCAGCCGTTCTGGATGTACGGCCTGGAGGAGCTGCGCTGCGACCTCACCGCCTTCAGGGAGGCCGTGAAACTGGCGGCCGACGGCGTCCCGCAGGCGCGTGACGTGCAGTACGCGGTGCTCTTCGACCGCATGTTCCGCTTCCCGGTCACCGGCGACCGCGTCCGCAACTACGACGGCCTCGGCGGCCAGCTGCTCTTCGCCTACCTGCACAAGCACGACGTGGTCCGCTGGACCGACAACAGGCTCACCATCGACTGGGAGCGCGCGCCCCGGGTCACCAACCAGCTCTGCGCCGAGATCGAGAAGCTCTACAAGGACGGCATCGACCGCCCGAAGCTCGTCCACTGGTTCGCCGGCTACGAGCTCGTCGCCGCCTACCTCGCCCCGCACCCGGGCTCCACGTGGGCCAAGGGCCCCGACGCCCTGGACCTGACCCTGCCGCCGCGCAAGCTCGTGGACGACGTGCTTCCGGACGAGTTTCCGCTGAGCATGTTCTACGAGGCCCTGTCCAAGAAGATCAAGAACGTGATCGCCGGTACCCGGGGCATCACCGCGGACAGCGCCGAGCCGGTCGCCGCGTGAGCGACCGGCTCCGGAACACTGCTCAAGAGGGGAACGACATGGTCGGCAACGGGGTACTCGGTGGTGCGGTCATCGCGGTGGCCGGAGCGGGCGGACCGGCGGGACGCGCGACGCTGATGCGGCTGGCCGAGGCCGGCGCCACGGTCGTCGGCGCGGACAACGACCCGCAGCGGCTCTCGGAGGCCGTGGACGCGGCCCGCTACGCGTCCGGCGGCGCCAGCGTCACCGGCGACACGGTGGACCTGCTCGACCTCCAGTCCACCCGGGACTGGGCCACCCACATCGAGAAGGACTTCGGCCGCGTCGACGGCCTGGTGCACCTCGTCGGCGGCTGGCGGGGCAGCGAGACCTTCACCAAGACCAGCCTGGACGACTGGGACTTCCTGGAGCTGCTGCTCGTCAAGACCGTGCAGCACACCTCCCTCGCCTTCCACGAGGCGCTCCAGCGCAGCGAGCGCGGCCGCTACGTGCTGATCAGCGCCTCCGCCGCTAGCCGGCCCACCGCGGGCAACGCCGCTTACGCCGCGGGCAAGGCCGCCGCCGAGGCATGGACCCTCGCCCTGGCCGACTACTTCCGCAAGGCCGGGATCACCGAGGGCGCCGAGGGCCCGACCTCGGCCGCTGCGATCCTGGTGGTGAAGGCGTTGGTGCACGAGGCGATGCGCGCCGAGCGGCCCAACGCGAAGTTCGCGGGCTTCACGGACGTCAAGGACCTGGCCGAGGCCATCGAGGGCGTCTGGAGCAAGCCCGCCGCCGAAGTGAACGGAAACCGTCTGTGGCTGACCGAGAAGCCGTGAACCCTCCCAGGACCGACGCGCGTCGCCACCACGACCCGGACGTCCGCGGTTTCGCCAGTGACAACTACGCCGGGGCCCACCCCGAGGTGCTCGCCGCCCTGGCCCTGGCCAACGGCGGCCACCAGGTGGCCTACGGCGAGGACGAGTACACCGGGAACCTCCAGCGCGTCGTCCGCAGCCACTTCGGGGCGAGCGCCGAGGCCTTCCCGGTCTTCAACGGCACCGGCGCCAACGTCGTCGCGCTCCAGGCGGTCACCGACCGCTGGGGCGCGGTGATCTGCGCCGAGAGCGCGCACATCAACGTCGACGAGGGCGGCGCGCCCGAGCGCATGGGCGGCCTCAAGCTGCTCACCGTGCCCACGCCCGACGGCAAGCTCACCCCGGAGCTGATCGACCGGCAGGCGTACGGCTGGGAGGACGAGCACCGCGCGATGCCGCAGGTCGTCTCGATCACCCAGAGCACCGAGCTGGGCACCCTCTACACGCCCGACGAGATCCGCGCGATCTGCGAGCACGCCCACGCGCGCGGCATGAGGGTGCACCTGGACGGCTCCCGGATAGCCAACGCGGCGGCCTCCCTGGACGTCCCGATGCGCACGTTCACCAACGCCGTCGGCGTCGACATCCTCTCGCTGGGCGGCACCAAGAACGGCGCCGTCTTCGGCGAGGCGGTCGTGGTGCTCGACCAGGACGCCGTGAGCCACATGAAGCACCTGCGCAAGCTGTCCATGCAGCTCGCCTCGAAGATGCGCTTCGTGTCGGTGCAGCTGGAGGCGCTGCTGGCCAGGGACCTGTGGCTGCGCAACGCCCGGCACGCCAACGAGATGGCCCGGCGGCTCGCCGAGGGCGTCCGCGCCGTGCACGGCGTGGAGATCCTCCACCCGGTCCAGGCCAACGGCGTCTTCGCGCGCCTCCCGCACGACGTGAGCGTGCGCCTCCAGAAGCGCTTCCGGTTCTACTTCTGGGACGAGGCCGCCGGGGACGTCCGCTGGATGTGCGCCTTCGACACGACCGAGGACGACGTGGACGCGTTCGTGGCGGCCCTCAAGGAGGAGATGGCCCGCTGATCCGGCACCCACCGGATGTGATGCATAGATATGCGGTCACCTGAAAAGTCATTGACTGTCGGGTGGTCGCATTCCTATGCTCTGCGGGCATGGAGCTGATCCAGAACACCGCCGACCTGTCCGCCTATCTGGTCGCTGACGAGGCCATCGACCATCACCGTCCCGTGGTGCGGGAGACGGCCGCCCGACTGGCGGTCGGGGTCGCCGACTCGTATGCCTATGCACAGGCCGCGTTTGAATTCGTACGGGACGAGATCCCGCACTCCGCCGATGCCGGTGATCCGCGCGTCACCTGGCGCGCCTCGGACGTGCTGGAGCTGCGCACCGGCATCTGCTACGCCAAGGCCCACGCCCTCGCTGCGCTGCTGCGTGCCGAGGACATCCCCACGGCCCTGTGCTACCAGCGGCTCGCGGACGACGGCGGCGGCGGTCATGTCGTCCACGGGCTGGTCGCCGTGCGCTTCAACGGCGCCTGGCACCGCCAGGACCCGCGCGGGAACAGGCCCGGCGTCGACGCCCGGTTCTCCCTCGCGGGGGAGCGGCTGGCCTGGATCCCCGACTCTCGGTCCAATGAGGTGGACTACCCGGTCCTGTACGCTGAACCTCACCCGGTCGTGCTCGGCGCGCTCAAGGCGGCACCCGACCGCACGTACCTCTGGAAGACGCTCCCCACCGCACTCTGAGGCAAGGCAGATGTCACTCACGCTCACCGTGTCCGACGAGGCCAGCGCCCTGGTGCCCGGCTTCACGCATCTCGCGGTCGAGGCCCACGGGCTGGTCAACGGGGCGAGTACCGAGGCGAGTTCGGCGCTCCTCGACGACGCGGCCCGCCGTCTGGCCGTACGCCTGGACGGGCGGGCCCCGCACGAGGACCCGCACATGGCGGCCTGGCGCGCGGCGTACACGGCCTTCGGCTCCAAGCCGTCCCGCACCCGCAACTCGGCCGAGGCCCTGGCCGGACGGGCCCTTGCGGACGGCGGTCTGCCCCGCATCAATCTGCTCGTGGACCTCTACAACGCGGTCAGCGTCGCCCACCTCGTGCCCGTCGGCGGCGAGGACCTCGACCTCGTCCGGGGCGCGATGCGCCTGGTCCGGGCCACGGGGGAGGAGGACTTCGGCACCGTCGCGGGCGGCGCGGAGGCGGTCGAGCACCCCGAGGCCGGTGAGGTCGTGTGGTGCGACGACGCCGGGGTCACCTGCCGGCGCTGGAACTGGCGCCAGGGTCCCCGCACCCGCCTCACCGAGCGCACGACGTCGGCGGTCTTCCTGCTGGAGAGCCTCGCCCCGATGCCGGTGGCGGACGTGACGGCGGCCGGCGCCGAACTCGCCGAGCTGCTGGAGAAGTTCAGCCCGGGGGCCCGGATCGAGCTGGGGACCCCGCGAACGGCGGGCTGAGCGGCGGCGCAGGTCGCGAGGGACTCGCGCCGGCCGGTGGGTCCGGGCGCGGGGCCCGTCAGATCGCCTCGGCCGCCTTCAGCTGGTCCTGGGTCGGGGCCGTGCCGCCCAGATGGGCCGGGAGCCACCAGCTGTCGGTGCTGTCCTTCGGGCGGGCGGGGTAGGCGCGCTGGGCGGCGTCGAGGAGTTCCTGGACGCGCTCGCGCAGACGGCGGGTGATGGCGCCCGCGTACTGGTCGCGCGGCGCCTCGACCGGCTCGCCCACCCGGATGGTGATGGGGAGGTGGTCGCGCTTGAAGTTGCGCGGGTGGCCCTTGGTCCAGATGCGCTGGGTGCCCCACAGCGCCATCGGGACGAGCGGGACGCCGGCCTCCTGGGCCAGGCGCGCGGCGCCCGACTTGAAGCTCTTCAGCGTGAACGACTGGGAGATCGTGGCCTCCGGGAAGACACCGACGATCTCACCGGACCGCAGCGACTCCAGCGCGTGCTGGTAGGCCGCCTCGCCCTGCTTGCGGTCCACCGGGATGTGCTTCATCCCGCGCATCAGCGGACCCGAGATCCGGTGCCGGAACACGGATTCCTTCGCCATGAAGCGCACCAGGCGCTTCTGGGGGAGTGCCGCCAGGCCGTCGAAGATGAAGTCCAGGTAGCTGATGTGGTTGCTCACCAGCACGGCACCGCCCGAGCGCGGGATGTTCTCCGAACCCTGGCAGTCGATCTTGAGGTCCCAGGCCTTGAACAGCGTCTTGGCGAGACCGACGACAGGACGGTAGACCAGCTCTGCCATGGGCGGGGTGGACCCTTTCTGCTCTGCCTGGGAAAGGGGCTCCCGGCGGGAAGTTACGCAGCCGTAGGTTTACGGGCGTCTCGCAGATCGTGCCCGAAGAACGGGCGGGGAGCCAGCCCTGGTGCCCCGGAGCGGCGAGATCCTCGTCACGTCGGCCTATGATCCACCTCGGATTTTTAAACCCCCTTTACTCCGCGCGTACCCCCAAACGCCGTACGAGCAGGAACATCTCGCAGCCCAGGCAGTACCCGAACGCGGCGTTCAGGAAGGCGGCCGCCAGCGCGAGCCCGGTGGCCGCGAGACCCAGCCAGCCGGGGCCCAGCGTGAAACCGACCAGACCCAGCCCCGCGAACACCAGTCCCACCGCCTGCGCGAACCGCGGGGGTTCCGGCGCCTCGAACTCCGTCGGAGGCCCGAGCCGGGGCCGCACCGCCCTGCGGAAGAGCAGGCCGTACGGCGAGGCGCCCACGCCCCCGGCCGCGCCCAGCGCGAACGCGAGGGTCTGCCAGGCCAGGACCCAGGGGCTCCGGGTGATCAGCGCGACGGCCAGTACGACCGTCGTCACGGCCGCCGCGAACCGCGGCCCACGTGCGTCGATATCCATGAACCAAGGATTCCGCCCCCAGGGTCCGGAGGGGAGTCGGGAATCTTTGCAGTCTCGTGAATGCTTGTGCGGAGGATGACCGGACTGGTGGTGTGCGTGGCGGTGCTCGCTGCGGCGAGCTTCTTCGGAGTGCTGCACAAGCGGCGGAGCGGGAGGGTGCGGGTGCGCGGGCGGGACGACGGCAAGCGGCTGGGAGCGGCCGAACTCGGCGGCGAACTGGGTGAACGGGCCACCCTGGTCCAGTTCTCCAGCGCCTTCTGCGCCCCCTGCCGGGCCACCCGGCGGGTGCTCGGCGAGGTGGCCGGGATGGTCCCGGGCGTCACCCACGTCGAGATAGACGCGGAGGCCCACCTGGACCTCGTACGCGAACTGGAGATCCTCAAGACGCCGACCGTGCTGGTGCTCGACGCGGACGGCCTGGTGGTGCGCCGGGCCACCGGGCAGCCCCGCCGCGCGGACGTCATCGCGGCGCTGGGAGAGGCGGTCTGACGGACGTGCCGATGACGGTGAGGCAGCTCCCACATCGCGGAACGTACTTGACTGGTCGCACCACCTATCGTCAGCCTGACTGTATGCCTCGGGAACTCCTTCTCTTCGGCCGGGTCCACGTGGACCTGGCCCGCAACGCGAGCGCGCGCTGTCCGGACTGTTGAGCAGTCCCGCACCCGAACGCCGCCTCTCGCAGAAGGACAACTCCATGACGGCCACGCCCGACCTCGACGCCCCCAGGACCGCCTCTCCCGACCTGCTCCGCTCCGCCTTCCGGCGGCACGCGGCCGGGGTCGCGGTGATCACCGCGACCGGCGCCGACGGCCCGGTCGGCTTCACCGCCACCTCCCTGGCCTCCGTCTCCGCCGAACCGCCGATGCTCTCCTTCGGTGTCGGTGTGGGCGCCTCCAGCTGGCCCGCGATATCGACCGCCGACCACATCGGCGTGCACATACTCGGCGAGCACCAGGCGGAGCTCGCGGCCACCTTCGCCCGCAGCGGTGCCGACCGGTTCGGGGAGCCCACCGCCTGGCGCGAGGGCCACGCGGGCGTGCCGGTCCTCGACGACGTGCTGGTCTGGCTGGTCTGCAAGGTCGTCGCGCGCGTCCCCGCCGGCGACCACCGCATCGTGCTGGCCGAGGTGGTCCTCGGCGACCCCTCCGGCGTCGGCCGGCCGCTGCTGTACCACCAGGGCCGGTTCAGCGGACTGCGGGATTGATCACGCGCCCCTCGTTCTGCGAAGGCGTCGGGTTCCGGTTACGCTGCGTTGCGAAGGTCACAGTTCAAAGCGCTTGCTCAGCGGGAATGAACTGGGTGTACTGACGAGTAATATTTCGTTCGGAGCGCGCGGCCGCCCCGACCGGGATGAGCCGCTTGAGGCGCCTATGCTGCCTGCAAGAGGCAGCCCAGACGAGACGATGCAGTAGGAGAGCCGGCGTGAGCCTGAGGATCGTTGTCACTGTGAAGTACGTGCCCGACGCCACTGGCGACCGGCACTTCGCCGATGACCTGACCGTCGACCGTGACGATGTGGACGGTCTGCTCTCCGAGCTGGACGAGTACGCGGTCGAGCAGGCGCTGCAGATCTCCGAGCAGTCGGACGACGACGTCGAGGTCACCGTCCTGACGGTGGGTCCGGAGGACGCGAAGGACGCGCTGCGCAAGGCGTTGTCGATGGGCGCGGACAAGGCGATCCACGTCGAGGACGACGACCTGCACGGCAGTGACGTGATCGGTACGTCGCTCGTGCTGGCGAAGGCGATCGAGAAGGCCGGTTTTGACCTGGTGGTCTCCGGTATGGCCTCCACCGACGGCACCGCGGGTGTGGTGCCGGCGCTGCTGGCCGAGCGGCTGGGTGTTCCGCAGGTGACCCTGCTCTCCCAGGTCTCGGTCGAGGACGGCGTGGTCAAGGGCCGCCGCGACGGCGACGCCGCCTCCGAGCAGCTGGAGGCGTCGCTGCCGGCGGTCGTGTCGGTGACCGACCAGTCGGGCGAGGCGCGGTACCCGTCGTTCAAGGGCATCATGGCGGCCAAGAAGAAGCCGGTGCAGGCCTGGGACCTGTCCGACCTCGACATCGAGGCGGAGGAGGTCGGCCTGGAGGGCGCCTGGACCAAGGTCGAGGACGCCGCCGCACGTCCGGCCCGGACCGCGGGCACGATCGTCAAGGACGAGGGCGAGGGCGGCAAGCAGCTCGCCGAGTTCCTCGCGGGCCAGAAGTTCATCTGAGCCCCGCACGCGCCGACCGCCCCTCAACTTCGTTTCGCAGGAGAGCATTCCCATGGCTGAAGTCCTCGTCTACGTCGACCACGTGGACGGTGCCGTCCGCAAGCCCACCCTGGAGCTGCTGACGCTGGCCCGCCGGATCGGCGAGCCCGTCGCCGTCGCGCTGGGTGCCGGCGCCGCCGACACCGCCGCCGCGCTCGCCGAGCACGGCGCCGTCAAGGTCCTGACGCACGACGCCGCCGAGTACGCCGACTACCTGGTCGTCCCGAAGGTCGACGCGCTCCAGGCCGCCGTCGCCACTGTGTCCGCCGCGGGCTCCCTGGCCGCCGTGCTGGTGCCGTCCTCCGCGGAGGGCAAGGAGATCGCCGCGCGTCTGGCGCTGCGCATCGGTTCCGGCATCATCACCGACGCCATCGACCTGGAGGCCGGCGACGAGGGCCCGGTGGCCACCCAGTCGGTGTTCGCCGCCTCGTTCACCACCAGGTCCCGGATCAGCAGGGGCACCCCGGTCATCACGGTCAAGCCGAACTCGGCCGCCGTCGAGGCCGCCCCTGCCGCCGGTGCGGTCGAGGCGCTTGAGGTGTCCTTCTCCGCGCAGGCGACCGGTACCAAGGTCACCGGCCGCACCCCGCGTGAGTCGACCGGGCGTCCGGAGCTGACCGAGGCCGCGATCGTGGTCTCCGGCGGCCGCGGCGTCAACGGCGCCGAGAACTTCTCGGTCATCGAGGCCCTCGCCGACTCCCTCGGCGCGGCCGTCGGCGCCTCGCGCGCCGCGGTGGACGCGGGCTGGTACCCGCACACCAACCAGGTCGGCCAGACCGGCAAGTCCGTCTCCCCGCAGCTGTACATCGCCTCCGGCATCTCCGGCGCGATCCAGCACCGCGCGGGCATGCAGACCTCGAAGACCATCGTCGCCATCAACAAGGACGCCGAGGCCCCCATCTTCGAACTGGTCGACTTCGGTGTCGTCGGCGACCTCTTCGACGTCGTCCCCCAGCTCACCGACGAGGTCAACACCCGCAAGGGCTGATCCGCGCCGGGCCGTCCGAGGCCCCCGTGACCGCGACGGTCACGGGGGCCTCGTGCCGTCCGGGGGTCAGCGCAGGGTGAGGGAGACCTGGACGGGCAGGTGGTCGCTCGGGAACTGGCCGTGCTCGGAGAAGGTGTCGATCGTCGCGCGGTGGGCCGTCACCCCCGGTGACGCCAGGATCCAGTCGATGCGGTCGCCGTCCGGGGTGAGCCCCTGGTAGCCGTGGAAGGTGGCGTACAGGGCGCTCCGCTGTTCGGCCGCGTCCCAGGTGTCGACGAGGCCCGAGCCGATCAGCGTGGTGTAGGCCTGGTTCTTGTGCGCGGCGGCGTTGAAGTCGCCGGTCACCACGACCGGCAGCGCGGGGTCGAACTCCGCGATCCGCTGGACCAGCAGGGTCGCGCTGCGCTCCCGGGCGTACTGGCTCCGCTGGTCGAAGTGGGTGTTGGCGACGTAGAACTCCCGCCCGGAGTCCGCCAGATCGCGGAAGCGGACCCAGGTGACGATCCGCGGGAAGGCGGCGTCCCAGGTGTTGGAGCGGATCACCTCGGGGGTGTCGGAGAGCCAGAAGGTGTAGTGCTCGACCGGGGCCAGGCGCCGTACGTCGTAGTAGACGGCGGTCGACTCGTCCCGGCTGCCGCCCTCGCGGCCGGTGCCGATCCAGTCGTAGTCCGGTCCGAGGTCGGTGCCGATGTCCAGCAACTGCTGGTAGAGGCCCTCCTGGGTGCCGATGACCTGCGGGCGCGCGCGGAGCAGCAGTTCGCGCATCACCGGTCGGCGATCAGCCCAGCTGTTGGGCTCGGTGGAGCTGGCGAACCGCAGGTTGAAGGTCATGACGTCCAGGCGGGGAGCGGGCCGGGGCGCCGCCGACAGGCTCACCCGGCGGGTGCGCGGGACGGAGGCGGAGGCGGGCGAGACGGTGATCGCGGCGGCGCTGGAGAGGGGGATGGTGACGGCCGCGGCCAGCAGGGCCTGCAGTCCAAGGCGGCGGGTGACTCGGCGACGCGGGTGCGGCACGGGCGCTCCTTCAGGGGGCACAAGCCGGACGGACTGGCGTTGAGCACTGTGATACCCAGGTGTGAGATGAGCGTGAACATGCCCAGATGGGGGCGTGTCGCCCCGTGGACACGGTGTTGACCACCCGAAGGCACCCGGATAACTTCATTCAACGGATTGTTGATTCCGTACAGTGGAAAACAGGAGGGTGCGGGATGGGCCAGAGCCGGCAGGAGAACGTGGCGACGAGCCTCGCGGGCGCCGTCAGCGAGGAGATCAGCGCCTCCCTCGCACCCGTCGACGCCGAACTGGAGCGCCGCTACCCGGGCGACCCCGGTACCCGCCAGCCCGTCCACACGGTCTACGTCCCCGGCGACGCCTTCGACGCCGGCACCATCCGCTCCTGGGGCGACCGGGCCCTCGCCGCACTCGACGAACACGCCCCCGACGCGGCCTCCTTCGCCGCCGTCCTCGGCCTCTCCGACGACCTCGCCGAGCCCGTCCACGCGAGGGTCCGCGCCAAACTGGAGCGCGAGCCGATCGAGGACCTGCGCGTCGACTTCGAGGACGGCTACGGCCCCCGCCCCGACGCCGAGGAGGACGAGACGGCCGCCCGCGCGGCGCTGCTGATCGCCGAGGCCTACGCCAAGGGGACGGCGGCGCCCTGGATGGGCATCCGGATGAAGTGCATGGAGGCCGCGGTGCGCGACCGGGGCATCCGCACCCTCGACATCTTCCTCACCGGCCTGATGGCGAACGGCGGACTGCCCGGCGGACTGGTGCTCACCCTGCCGAAGGTGACCTACCCCGAGCAGGTGACCGCCTTCGCCCGGCTCCTGGAGGCCTTCGAGAAGGTGCACGGCCTGGAGGCCGGCCGGATCGGGTTCGAGATCCAGATCGAGACCAGCCAGGCAGTCCTCGCCACCGACGGCACCGCCACCGTCGCCCGGATGATCCAGGCCGCCGAGGGCCGCGCCACCGGACTGCACTACGGCACCTTCGACTACAGCGCCTGCCTCGGCGTCTCCGCCGCCTACCAGGCCGGCGACCACCCGGCCGCCGACCACGCCAAGGCCGTCATGCAGGTCGCCGCCGCGGGCACCGGCGTCCGGGTCTCGGACGGCTCCACCAACGTGCTGCCGGTCGGCCCCACCGCCCAGGTCCACGACGCCTGGCGGCTGCACTACGGGCTCACCCGGCGCGCCCTGGCCCGCGCCTACTACCAGGGCTGGGACATGCACCCCGGCCACATCCCGACCCGCTACGCGGCCGTCTTCGCCTTCTACCGCGAGGGCTTCGAGCGGGCCGCCGCCCGGCTCGCCCGGTACGCCGACCGCGCCGGCGGGGACGTCATGGACGAGCCCGCCACCGCCAAGGCCCTCGCCGGCTACCTGCTGCGCGGACTGGACTGCGGAGCCCTCGACATCGCCGAGGTGACCCGTCCGACCGGCCTGACCCGGGCCGGTCTGGAGGCCTTCGCGGCGCCTCGGCGGGGTGATCTGACAGCCTCGGGCAACTAGTGCGTACCGGCCAAGTCGCAGCTTTTCCGGGCTACTTGAACCGTCCCTGTCACCGCCCCGTACTCTGGTGCGCCATTCACGGATGTGTGTCAGGAACGGGGCTGTGGTGGCGGGTGCGTACGGACAGGGCGACGGGACCGGTCGCCTGCTGGCCGGGAGATACCGGGTGGTGGCCCGGCTGGGGCGCGGTGGCATGGGAGTGGTGTGGCGCGCGGTCGACGAGGTCCTCGGCCGCGAGGTCGCCGTCAAGGAACTGCGGGCCTACACGGACAGCGCCGGGTCCGAACTGGCCGCGCTGCGGCTGCGGATGCGGCGCGAGGCACGGGCCGCCGCGCGGGTGCGCCATCCCGGGGTGATCGTCGTGCACGACATCGGCGAGGTCGAGGGCCGGCCGCTGATCGTCATGGAACTCGTCGACGGCCCCTCCCTGGACGACGTGCTGCGCACCCGCGGCCCCCTCGCCCCCGAGTCGGCGGCCCGGGTCGGTGCCGAGGTCATGGAGGCCATCGCCGCGGCCCACCGGGCCGGTGTCCTGCACCGCGACGTCAAGCCCGGCAACATCCTCCTCGACCGCTCGGGGCGCGTCGTCCTCACCGACTTCGGCATCGCCACGATGGACGACCCCGGCGACGGCTCCGCCACGCATCTCACCCACAGCGGTGAACTGGTCGGCTCCCTCGACTACCTGGCGCCCGAGCGGGCCAAGGGCGCGACACCGGGTCCCGCGGCCGACGTCTGGGCGCTCGGCGCGGCGCTGTACGCGGCGGTGGAGGGGGTCTCGCCGTTCCGCCGCACCTCCACGTTCTCGACGCTCACCGCGATCGTCGACGAGCCCGTCCCCGAGTCCCACCGGGCCGGCCCGCTCGCCCCCGTCCTGCGACGCCTCCTGGACAAGCGCCCCGCGTCCCGGCCGAGCGCCGAGGAGGCGTGCGAACTGCTCTGGACGGCGGCCCAGCAGCCGACCCCGGACACCTCCACGACCTACCTGAGAAAGCCGACACCCTCCCAACCCGCCCTCGCCCTCGCCCTGCCGACGGGACCCGAGGGGGCGGCCGGGGCCCGGGAGTCCGCGCAGGGGGCGGTCGAGGGGGCTGCTGGAGGGTCCGTCGAGAGGGCGGAGGGCGTTGAGGGGGCTGATGGGGCGCTTGCCGGGCAGGTGGTGGTGGGGCCGGGCCAACAGGGTGCCGAGGGGTCGCGCGGAGAGTCTGCGGCGGGCAGCGGAGGGGCGCTCGCGGCCGAGCCCGGTGAGTCTGCCGAGGGGGTGCCCCGAGGGGGCGGGGAGGGGCGTGCTTCGGCTGCCAGAGATGGGGTTGGGGCCGGGGCCGGGGCCGGAGTCGAAATCGAAATCGATGCGGGAGCCGGAGCGGGAGCCGGATCCGGAGTGGGAGCCGGAGCCGAGGCCGAGGCCGGAGCCGCAGTGGGTGAGGGGGTGGGTGGTGAGGCCGGTGCGGTGGGGGAGGGCCACGCGTTCGCCCGGTCGTCCGCTCAGCCGTCCGATCAGTCATCGGCGCGTCAGTCGGCTCAGCCGGTCGCGCAGGCGTCCGCTCAGCCGGCCGTGAAGGACGCCGTCCGGCGGTTATCCCTCGGGTTCCGCACACGGGGCCCCGGGGGGCCGTCGCGGCCCGCCTCGTCGCGTCGTGGCGGTCGGCGGGCCCGGCGGTTGACCGTCGTGGCCGTCGGTGTCGTGATCGCGACGGTCGGGCTGACCGTCGTGCTGCTGAACGACAAGGGGCACCCGGCGAAGCCGGACGCCGCGCCGCCCGCCTCGGTCGCGGCGGGTGCGTCGGAGGAGGCGCGCGACACCGCGGCCGGACCGTCGGCCGACTCGGATCCCGTGGGACAGGGCGAGGAGACGCGCACCGCCGCGACCGGCGCCGCCACCCGGCCCGGATCAGGCGACCCGAGGGGCCGCGCCTCCGCCTCCGCCTCGGCCCCCGGCGCGGAGGGGTCCACAGACCCCACCCCCTCCTCCGGTTCGGGCACCGGGGCCACCCCCACCCCCACGGCAGCCGCCTCGGCCTGCCCGTCCACCGGCGCCGGGACGTACACCTGCGTCGTCTCCAGCGCCGCCAAGTCCTACACCGCCTCGGGGACGAAGGTCGGCAAGGTCCACCCGGGCACGCACGCCTTCTACTGCCAGGCCGATCTGGGCCGTGAGGAGTCCCACGGCAGGTGGAGCAGCACCTGGTGGGCCAGGACCGACGACGACAACGGCAACACCGGCGTGTACATCAGCGACGTCTACATCGACGGCGGCGAGAGCGGCGAACCGGTCCCGGGACTCCCCGTCTGCTGATCGCCGATGTACCGCTCCAGTCCGGACGCGACCGCCCACCGGCGCTCCGCGAACAGCAGGGTGCCGCGCCGGCACAGCTCGCCGTCGGCCCGCGCCCGCGCGCAGAACTCCTCCGGCGTGCTCCCGAACAGCGACCTCAACTCGGCGGACTCCGCGAGGAGTTCCGTGAGGAGGGGGCGCTCCCCGGGGTGCCGGCGGGGGCTGCCGGTGCCGTCGTGCAGGACACCGTGCCGGTTGACGTACACGTGCACCCCGGGCAGTTCGGTGCCGTCCGCGAGGCCGGCCCGTACCCGGGGCGCGGGCAGCCAGGCCCGGGCGAAGTTGCCGTTCGGCAGCGGGGCGCCCTCGCTCGCGTCGACCACCTCCAGCTGGCGCGCGTCCAGCCAGACGACGAACAACTCCCTGACCGTGGTGGGGGATTCGACGGGGGACGCCGAGACGTAGCCGAGGCGGCTGACGTGCGCGGAGACGCCCACGTCCAGGCCGATCACCCGGGCGCGCACCATCGGGATCGGTCCGGCGACCCCGAACTCGGCCATCTTGTGCTGGAGTTGCGCGGGAGAGGCGTTGGAGCCGACCGCGAGCACCGGGACCCGGCTGTCGCCGTGCACCAGCCGCTCCAGCGGCAACAGCCGGTCGCCGTCGAGGAGTCCGGAGTCGGCGGGCCAGGCGCCGGGATAGGTCAGCGGATGGTCGCGGGGCGCCCGGTCGAGGCCGAGTTCCGCGAGGGTGCGGCCACTCACGCGCGGCTCAGTCCGCCGGCGGCAGCTCGCCCGAGCCGCGGGTGATCAGCCGGGTCGGCAGCTCGATCCGCTCCGGCGCCATGAGCGTGCCGTCCAGCTGGCGGAAGAGCCGGTCGGCGGCCGTACGGCCGAGCAGCGCCGAGTCCTGGGCGACGACCGTGAGGCCCGGGTGCAGCAGATCGGCCAGTTCGATGTCGTCGAAGCCGACCAGCGCGACCGGCCGGGTCTGTTCGGCCAGCACCCGGATCACGGTGACCGTCACACGGTTGTTGCCCGCGAAGATCGCGGTGACCGGGGAGGGCCCGGTCAGCATGGTCTCGGCCGCCCGGCGCACCCGCTCCGGGTCCGTCACGCCGAGCGAGTTCCACGCCTCCTCGACCGGTATCCCCGCGTCCTCCATCGCCGCCCGGTAGCCGCGCAGCCGCTCCGCCGCCGTGTGGATGCGGGGCATGTCGCCGATGAACCCGATGCGGCGGTGGCCGTGCGCGATCAGGTGGGCGACGCCGTCACGGGCGCCGCCGAAGTTGTCGGACAGCACCACGTCGGCGTCGATCTTCCCGGCCGGACGGTCCACGAACACCGTCGCCACGCCCGCCCTGATCTCCGGCTCCAGGTAGCGGTGGTCGTCCCCGGCGGGGATCACCACCAGCCCGTCCACCCGCCGTGCGCACAGCGCGAGCGCCAACTCCTGCTCCCGTTCCGGGTCCTCGGCGCTGGAGCCGTTGATCAGCAGGGCGCCATGGGCCCGGGCCACCTCCTCGACCGCGCGGCTCAGCGGGCCGTAGAACGGGTCGGCGAGGTCCTCCAGGACGAGACCTATGCTCGCGGTACGGCCCTTGCGCAGCACCCGCGCGCTGTCGTTGCGGCGGAAGCCGAGCGCGTCGATCGCCTCCTGCACCCGGCGCTCGGTGTCCGGGGTCACCCCGGGCTCGCCGTTGACCACGCGGGACACCGTCTTCAGGCCCACGCCGGCCCGCGCCGCCACGTCCTTCATCGTCGGCCGGGTCCCGTAGCGGGATCCGGGAAGACGGTCTGCGCGGCGGGAGGTTTCGGGCACGATGCGGCGTCCTGTCCTGTCGTCCACGGGATGCATGGGCTCGCGGGGTGGTGTCTGGGCTCCTGGGTTTGTATCAGGGATACACAGACCCGTGGGTTTGTATGAGGATGTGGCGTCGAGCATAGAGCCTGGACAACGTTGTCAGATGCGAGGGAGACTGTCCACCGCACTCCCCGGCCGGCGCCCCCACCGCCTGACCGGGCTGTTCCTTCACTCGACTACTCATGGTTGACGGGGAGATTTGACTCTGATGCACACCGACCTCGTGGCGGCCATCGACATCGGCGGCACCAAGATCGCCGGCGCACTGGTGGACGGTCACGGACGGATCCAGGCGCGCGCCCAGCGCGCGACGCCCGCCCAGCAGGACGGCGAGACGGTCATGGGGGCCGTCGAGGAGGTGATCGGCGAACTCGCCGCTTCACCCCTGTGGGGACGTGCCGGCTCGCTCGGCATCGGCAGCGCGGGCCCGGTGGACGCCTCCGCCGGCACCGTGAGCCCGGTCAACGTGCCGGGCTGGCGGCACTATCCGCTCGTCGAGCGGGTGCGCGCCGCGGCCGGCGGACTGCCGGTCGAGCTGATCGGTGACGGCGTCGCCATCACGGCCGCCGAACACTGGCAGGGCGCCGCCCGTGGCCACGACAACGCGCTGTGCATGGTGGTGTCGACAGGCGTCGGCGGCGGCCTGGTGCTCGGCGGCAAGCTGCATCCCGGGCCGACGGGCAACGCGGGCCACATCGGCCACATCAGCGTGGACCTGGACGGGGACCCCTGCCCCTGCGGTGCGCGCGGTTGTGTCGAGCGCATCGCGAGCGGGCCCAACATCGCCCGGCGGGCGCTGGAGGGCGGCTGGCTGCCGGGACCGGACGGCGACACCTCGGCGGCGGCGGTGGCGGAAGCCGCCCGGGCCGGCGACCCGGTCGCGGTGGCCTCCTTCGAGCGGGCCGCGCAGGCGCTCGCCGCCGGGATCGCGGCCACCGCGACCCTGGTGGAGATCGACATCGCGGTCATCGGCGGCGGCGTGGGCAAGGCGGGGGACATCCTCTTCACGCCGCTGCGCAAGGCCCTCACCGACTACGCGACCCTCTCCTTCGTGCAGCGGCTGACCGTCGTACCGGCCCAGATGGGCACGGACGCGGGTCTGGTCGGCGCCGCGGCGGCGGCGCTGGCCCGCAGGCCGGACGCGACGGCGGCCGGGGTCTGAGACCCGGCCGCGGCCGCGGCACCGCAGGAACGTTCAGTCCGGTCGGCCGGGGGTTCAGGTCCGGCCGACCGGACCGACGCCTGCTCAGCGGCTGATCCGGGCGTCCGCCCAGTCCGCGTGGTCGGAGGCGACGCCGTCACCGCCGTCGGTGACGACGAGGCGGACCACCTGCGCGCCGGTGACGTCGGCGGTGGGCGGCCGGGCGGGCATCGCGGTGGTCGGCACACCGGTCGAGGCGGCCTCGGTGCCGTCCGCGCGGACCTCGAAGGGGACGGTCCGGTCGGCGCCCTCCTCGTCGTCCACCCCGACGTCCGCGTCGCGTTGGGGCAGGGCCCAGCAGTCGTCCGGGCAGAACACCGGCGGGACCTGGCCGGTGAGGTGTCACGGTGCGGGACGGAACTCGTGGACGACCTCGATCGGACCGACGATGTGCGCGTTGAACTCGTCCAGTTCCCCGGCCGGTACCCACAGCTCCAGGATCGTGCTGCCGCCGGCCTGCCGGACCGGGTAGCGGCCGGCGAACTCCGTGTCGACCGCGAAGCGGGTGACGAAACCGGCGCCGTCGTGCCGGACGTTCCAGTCCCTGGCGATCCTGATCGCGTAGTCCTCGTCGAGCACCGGGTAGAAGATCGGCTGCCCGGGCAGCCGGGGCGGCCAGGCCCGCCACTCCAGCTCGCGCACCAGGTCGAGCTCCACGGGGCCGGTGGGGCGCCAGAGGGTCGTGGTGGGTCGCGGGCTGGTCATGGCGTACGGCTTCCTGTGCGCTCGGGGCCGCGGACGGCGGCGGGTCGGGGCCCGACGGTACCGCCGCGGCGACGGCCCGGACCACCCGGTTTCCGGCGTCGGGCGCGCCGCGTTGCTCCGCTCGCGGGTCCGGCCGTGACCCCGGGCCGTCCCCGCAGTTGAGACGGGCATGAAGAAGCGCAGCATGCTCGCCATCGCCAGCCTGGCCACCGGATTCGTCGTGGCCGCCATCACCCCGTCGCACGCCGCCGACAACGGCCCGCTCGGCGACCTGAACGTCTCGGACACCCTGGAGCACGTCGACCACGTGGTGAGCCATGACAGCTTCCAGACCGACGAGGGACTCCTGGGGCAGGAGTAGCCCGCCCGGGCGGGAGCGAGCCGAGGTGCCGGTGTTCCGTCGAGGGGACACCGGCACTCCGTCTGCGCGCCCTCAACGCGAACTGGTTTCCGTGGCAGTGTGGAGCGGGCAAGCCACAGGGGGCCAACAGAAGAGGGGGAGTCCGTGATCGTCTGGGTCAACGGTGCGTTCGGTGCGGGTAAGACCACCACCGCACGTGAACTGGTCGAACTGATCCCGAACAGCACGCTCTTCGACCCCGAGACCGTCGGCGGGGCACTGACGCACCTGCTGCCGGCCAAGCACCTCGCCGAGGTCGGCGACTTCCAGGACCTGCCGATCTGGCGACGCCTGGTGATCGACACGGCGGCCGCGATGCTCGCGGAGCTGGGCGGGACCCTGGTGGTTCCCATGACGCTCCTGCGCCAGGAGTACCGCGACGAGATCTTCGGCGGTCTCGCCGCCCGCCGGATCTCCGTCCGGCATGTCTGCCTCACCCCGGCCGAAACGATACTGCGCGAGCGGATAGCGGGGCGGGAGATCCCGCCCGAGCTGCCCGACGGGGAGATGCGGATCCGGCAGTGGTCGTACGACCGGATCGAGGCCTACCGCACCGCCCTCGCCTCCTGGATCGGCGCCGACGCCCATCTGGTCGACACCAGCGGGCTCAGCCCGTACGCGACGGCGGTGCGCATCGCCGAGGCGGTGGGGAGGGGGGAGGTGGTGGTGTGCGACATCGTGCAGACCCCCGAACCCACCGCCGAGACCGTCGCCGCCGGCGTCCTGCTCTTCGACGA
The DNA here is from genome assembly GCF_055583825.1 of Streptomyces sp. NPDC104367. Lineage (NCBI taxonomy): Bacteria > Bacillati > Actinomycetota > Actinomycetes > Kitasatosporales > Streptomycetaceae > Streptomyces > Streptomyces sp. NPDC104367. The sequence goes on from NZ_JBVJND010000033.1 coordinate 67,612, forward strand.
ACAGGACCGCGTCCTCCTCGTCGACCCCACCTACAAGGCCGGCTGGGAGTTCCCCGGCGGCATCGTGGAGCCCGGCGAGGCCCCCGCCCGGGCGGGAGTGCGCGAGGTCGAGGAGGAGACCGGGATACGGCTGGAGGAACCGCCGCGACTGCTCGTCGTCGACTGGGAGCAGCCCGCCCCGCCCGGCTACGGCGGACTGCGGCTGCTCTTCGACGGGGGCCGGCTCGACTCCGCCGCGGCCGGGCGGCTGGTGCTGCCGGGGCCCGAACTGCGCGGCTGGCGCTTCGCCACCGAGCAGGAGGCCGCCGAGATGCTGCCACCGGTGCGCCACGAACGGCTGCGCTGGGCGCTGCGGGCCCGGGAGCGCGGCGCGGCGCTCTATCTGGAAGCCGGTGTCCCGGTCGGTTGACATCACCTGACTGACTGTCAACTCAACTTGTTCTTGGTGTAGTTGGCGCCGACTTTGGCATTTCCCGGCCATGTGTAGGGGACTTTGCACGGGGCGGAAGGTTCCTAGGGCAAAACGAGGGTGAATTGAAGCCGTCCCGGTATGAACAAGAACGTGAAGGAGGTACACAAAGGTTCTACCGTCGGTGCGCAGCTCAACTTCCTCGCGGCCGCTGGCCGCCGTGCACGGACCGGACATCCACCGGTCGAAGGAGGGACATGCGCGCGCACTCTTCGACCCTCACAAGGGGACTCGCACTGACCGCCGGGCTCGTCCTGGCGCTCGCCGCCTGCAGCAGCAGCGGAGGAGGCGGCGGGGGCGGTGGCGGCAAGGGCACCTCGGCCGGACTCACCTCCTGCTCCACCCAGGGCAAGGCCGACACCTGCAACTCCGGTGCCACCAAGGCCGGCGGCACGTTCACCTACGTCATCGAGAAGAACGTCCAGCAGTGGAACGTGCAGGACACCAACGGCAACACCTTCGAGAACGCCGAGGCCCTGAGCCCCGTCCTGCCGCAGGTCTACATCCCGCAGCCGGACTTCAGCGTCAAGCTCGACACCGACCTGGTGACCTCCGCGACCCAGACGAGCGACAGTCCGCAGACCATCGTCTACAAGATCAACCCCAAGGCGTCCTGGAACGACGGCACCGCGATCACCGCCGACGACTTCGTCTACTACTGGCGCACCAACGACGGCAAGGACTGTCCGCCGCCACCGGCCAGTGACTCCACCCAGACCAAGGGCTGTCTGCCGGAGAGCACCGCCGGCTACGACCGGATCAAGTCGGTCACCGGATCCGACAACGGCAAGACCGTCACCGTGGTGATGGCCAGACCGTACGCCGACTGGAAGTCCCTGTTCGGCGCCGGCTACCCGTTCTACCCGGCGCACGTCGCCGAGAAGGTCTCCGGTGCGACGGCGGGCGACGCGGCGCACATGACGGCCGCTCAGATGACCCAGGGCTGGCAGTACTTCCAGAAGAACCCGCCCACCAAGTACGCCACCGCGGGCCCGTACAGGATGACCGAGTGGGTGGACAACGACCACGCCACCTATGAGCCCGACCCGAAGTGGACGGGCAAGAAGGCCACCCTGCAACGGCTGATCTTCAAGGTCATCTCGGACGCCACGCAGGAGCCGATCGCACTGCGCAACAACGAGGTCCAGGGCATCTACCCGCAGCCCGAGGTCGACCTCGTCAACCAGGTCAAGGCCATCCCCGACGTCACCTACACCATCGGCAGCGGGCTGACCTGGGAGCACTTCGACCTCAACCTGCACAACCCGGTGATCGGCAAGTACCTGGCCCTGCGGCAGGCGATGTTCACGGCCATCAGCGTCAAGGACATCATGGCCAAGACGGTCGCCCAGTTCGATCCCGGCGTGAAGCAGCTCTACAACCACAACTTCGTCCCGGGCACCGCCGGTTACCAGGACGTGGTCAGCGCCAGCGGCCAGGGCTCGGGTGACCTCGCCAAGGCCAAGAAGTACCTCACCGACGCCAAGTTCACCGGGGTCGGCACCGCACTGAAGACCCCGGACGGCAAGACCGTCGGACCCTTCAACTGCCGCTACACCACCGGCAACCAGATCCGGCAGAGCGAGTGCCAGATCCTCCAGAGCGACCTCGCCGGCCTCGGGATCAAGGTCACGATCAAGCCCATCGGCGCCGCCGACCTCGGCACGGTCCTGGCCGGACACCAGTACGACATCATCGTCTTCGCCTGGGTCGCCTCACCCTTCGCGATCAGCGGCGCCCAGCAGCTGTGGACGACCGGAGCCGGCGGCAACTACGGCGGCTACAGCAACAAGAAGGTCGACTCACTGATCAGCACGGCCATCGGCGAGACGGACCAGAGCAAGGCCGCAGCCCTGCTCAACCAGGCCGACCAGCTCATGGTGAACGACGCCTACGTGCTGCCGCTCTACCAGAAGCCGACCTTCCTCGCGGTACAGACCCGGTTCGTGAACATGCGCAACAACTCCACCAACGTCGGACCGCCGTACAACGTCGGCGAATGGGGCCTCAAGAAGTAACCCCAGCGACCCGGCCGGACCGATTCCCGGCCCCGGTGACCCCGGGGCCGGGCCTCCGCGAGAGAAGACCGCATGCTCGCCTACACCGTGCGCCGCATCCTCGTCTCCATCCCCGTCCTGATCGTCTCGACGTTCATCGTCTTCCTGGTCGTCATCAACTCCGGCGACCCCGTGGCCAACTTCGCCACCTCCCGGCAACCCCCGCCCAGCAAGGCGGCCGTGGCCGCCTTCGCCCGGCACATCCACGCCGACCAGCCCGTCGTGGAGCGCTACTGGAACTGGATCACCGGTGTCCTGCACGGCGACTGGGGCCCGTCCGTACAGGCCAACCTCGACATCGGCCACGACCTGTTCACCCGCTTCCGGGTCACCGTCACCCTGGTCGCCGCCGCCATGCTGCTCGCCCTGGTGATGTCCGTGGTCTTCGGCGTGTTCAGCGCGATCCGCCAGTACAGCGCCGCCGACTACACCATCACCTTCCTCGGCTTCCTGTTCCTCGCCATGCCCGTCTTCTGGTTCGCGGTGCTGCTCAAACAGGCCGGCATCTGGATCAACCAGGAGACCGGCAGCCAGTTCCTCGGCACCATCGGCGAGAAGTCCCCCTACCTCGAAGTGGACACCACCTGGAACGAGTTCACCGACCGCATCGGCCATCTCCTGCTGCCCACGGTCACCCTCGCCCTGGTCTCCTTCGCCTCCTGGACCCGCTACACCCGCGCCTCCATGCTCGAAGTGCTGGACAGCGACTACGTCCGGCTCGCCCGCGCGAAGGGACTGCGCCGCGGCAAGGTGCTCACCCGGCACGCCCTGCGCACCGCGCTGATCCCGCTCGCCACCGTCACCGCCCTCGACATCGCGATCATCCTCGGCGGAGCCGTCATCACCGAGACGATCTTCCAGTGGCACGGCATGGGCGAGATGCTCGTCCAGGCCGCCACCACCCTCGACGTCTACCGGACCATGGCCTGGCTGCTGCTGTCCGCCGTCGTCGTCATCGTCTTCAACCTCTTCGCCGACCTCCTCTACGCCGTACTCGACCCGAGGATCCGCTATGACTGACATCGGGGCACTCGGGCCGACCGGCACCCAACCGGCCGGGACGGACCGCGAGTTCACGGTCCGCCGGCGCTCCCAGACCCAGCTCGTGCTGCGCCGCTTCCTGCGCCACCGGGCCGCGATGACGAGCCTGGTCGTCTTCGTGCTGATCGTGCTGTGGGCGTTCATCGGCCCGCACTTCTGGCACTACTCGTACACCAGGTTCACCTCCGACAACTCCCAGCCGCCCTCCTGGAAACACCCGTTCGGCACCGACTCGTCCGGCTACGACGCCTACGCCCAGGTGATGCGCGGCACCCAGACCTCCCTGAAGATCGCCATCCTCATCGCCCTCGGCTCCACCCTGGTCGGCGCCGTCTGGGGCGCGGTCGCGGGCTTCTACCGGGGCTTCGTCGACGCGCTGATGATGCGCGTCGCCGACCTCGTCCTCACCCTGCCGCTGTTCGCGATCGCGCTCGTCATCTCCTCGCGCAGCGGCGGCTCCTGGTACTGGATCGCCGTGGTGATCGCCGGACTGACCTGGGCCTACGTCTCACGCGTGGTGCGCTCGTCGGTACTCTCGCTGCGCGAGAAGGAGTTCGTCGAGGCGGCCCGGGCGCTCGGCGCCTCGGACACCCGGATCATCTTCCGGCACCTGCTGCCCAACGCGCTCGGCCCGATCATCGTCAACGCCACCATCCTGGTCGCCACCGGCATCCTCACCGAGACCGCGCTGTCCTTCCTGGGCTTCGGCGTCCAGCCCCCCGACACCTCCCTCGGGCTGCTGGTCGCCCAGGCACAGACCGCGGTCGACACCCGGCCCTGGCTCTTCTACATCCCCGGCGCCTTCATCATCGCCATCGCCCTCACCATCAACTTCATCGGCGACGGCCTGCGCGACGCCTTCGACCCCCGGCAGCAAAGGGTGCGACAGTGACCGCCACCAGCAACGGCATCGGCCCCCTGACCGGCGGGGGAGAGGAGTCCGGCGCTGTCCTCGAAGTCGAGGACCTCGCCGTGGAGTTCCCCACCGAGGACGGCACCGTCCGTGCCGTCCGCGGCGTCGGCTACCGGCTGGAGCGGGGCGAGGCCCTCGGCATCGTCGGCGAGTCCGGCTCGGGCAAGTCGGTCACCGCCCTCGCCGTCATGGGACTGCTCCCCGGCTCGGCACGGGTGCGCGGCTCGGTGCGGTTCGAGGGCACCGAACTCCTCGGCATGTCCGACGCCCGTCTCTCGGACGTCCGCGGCAGCGGCATCGCCATGGTCTTCCAGGACCCGATGACCTCCCTCAACCCCGTCTACACGATCGGCTACCAGATCGCCGAGACCCTGCTCCGGCACAACCCCCGGCTCGGCCGACGCCCGGCCCGCGAACGCGCCGTGGAACTCCTCGGCACGGTCGGCATCCCGAGCCCCGAACGGCGCGTCGACAGCTACCCGCACGAACTGTCCGGCGGGATGCGCCAGCGGGTCGTCATCGCCATCGCCATCGCCAACGACCCGGACGTGATCATCGCCGACGAACCCACCACCGCCCTCGACGTCACCGTCCAGGCCCAGATCCTGGAGGCACTGGAGACCGCCCGCGCCGAGACCGGCGCCGCGCTCGTCCTGATCACCCACGACCTCGGCGTGGTCGCCGGCCACACCGACCGGGTCGCCGTCATGTACGCCGGGCGGATCGTGGAGACCGGCCCGGTGGAGGACATCTTCTACACCCCGCGGATGCCCTACACCCTCGGCCTGCTCGGCTCCCTGCCCCGCCTGGACCGCGAGGAGGCCCGCCTGACCCCCATCACCGGCTCCCCGCCCTCGCTGCTCAACCTGCCACCGGGCTGCCCCTTCGCCCCCCGCTGCCCGATGCGCCGGGAACCGTGCGACAGCACCGAACCCGCCCTGCGGTCGGCCGGCTCCCCAACCCACCGCAGCGCCTGCCACTTCGCCGACGAGCTCGTCGGCACCGCGGCCGGCGAGGTCTTCGACGCCGTCGGCGCCGACACCGAGGCCCTGGCCCGGTTCGCGGACCTGGAGGACGATGCCCGATGACCGCTCCACTGCCCCCGCTGCCCGGCCACGGCGGCACCGGCGACCCCGTCCTCCAGGTCCGCGACCTGGTCAAGCACTTCCCGGTGATGTCCAAGGGCGTCGTCCGCCGCCGGGTCGGGGACGTGCACGCCGTCTGCGGCGTCTCCTTCGACCTCCACGAGAACGAGACGCTCGGCCTGGTCGGCGAGTCCGGCTCCGGCAAGACCACCGTCTCCCGCACCCTGCTCAACCTGGAGAGCGCCACCTCGGGCACCGTGCACTACCGGGGCCGCCTGCTCACCGAGCTGAGCAGACGTCAGATGCGGCCCGTGCGGCGCGAGCTGCAGATCGTCTTCCAGGACCCCTACGCCTCCCTCGACCCCCGGATCTCCGTCCACGAGATCGTCGCCGAACCCCTGCGCATCCACGGCCGCTACGGCCCCGGCGCGCACGACGAGGTACGCGAACTGCTCCGCCTCGTCGGCCTCAACCCCGAGCACGGCAACCGCTTCGCCCACGAGTTCTCCGGCGGACAGCGCCAACGCATCGGCATCGCACGGGCGTTGGCGCTGCGCCCCAAGGTGATCGTCCTGGACGAGCCGGTCTCCGCACTGGACGTGTCGATCCAGGCGGGCGTCCTGAACCTGCTGATGGACCTCCAGGCCGAACTCGGGCTCTCCTTCCTCTTCGTGGCCCACGACCTCTCCGTGATGCGCCATGTCGCGGGCCGGGTCGCGGTCATGTACCTGGGCCGGCTGGTCGAGATCGCCCCCGCCCGGCAGCTCTTCGCCCGCCCCGCGCACCCCTACACCCAGGCCCTGGTCTCCGCGATCCCGCTGCCCGACCCGCGCAAGGAACGCGCCCGCACCCGCATCACCGTCCAGGGCGACGTCCCCAGCCCGGTCCGCCCGCCCAGCGGCTGCCGGTTCCGCACCCGCTGCCCCAAGTTCGCGAACCAGCTCACCGACACCGAACGCACCGCCTGCGTCGAACGGGTGCCGGACCTCGTCGACCGGGGCGGCGGCAACCCGGTCGCCTGCCACTACGCGGAGAACGTCCGGCTGCTGTAGCCGTCCGGGTACGGAAACGGGGTCAGCCGGTCCTCCTCGGCCAGCCGCCGGCAGAACACCTCCATGCCCACGGCGAGCGGGGCGTGCCGGACCAGCAGTTCGGCAGCGGCCCGGGGAACACCCTCGGGCCGCTGCCCGCCGGCACAGGCCCGCACGAACTCCGCACGCTCCGCGCCCCGGTACCCGTACAGGGCGGTGACCAGCCAGATCACCAGGAAGTAGGCGGTGTACACGCGGTCGTAGTGCCGATGCCCGTCGAAGAAGTCCCGCTCGTCGGCAGCCAGCTGGAAACGGTCGCTGAGCGAGAGCCCGAAGTCGGTGAGGTACAGCCGCCGTCCGTCGGTGAGGATGTTGCGGAAGTGGACGTCCATGTGCACGAGCCGCAGCGCCCCGAGGCCGGACGTCAGCTCCGCCAGCTGCCGTGCCACCAGGTCGCAGGCCGCGTCCGCCCGGTCCGTGCGCAGCTCGGCGTCGAACCAGTCGTGCAGGGTCGCCGGGAAGTGCTCCAGGAACAGGGCCAGGCTCGCGGAGGCGTCCCGCAGTCCCTCGACGCGCTCCCGCAGCCCCCTGGAGCCGCCCCAGTAGGCCACCGCCCGGTCGACGTCCGCGAGTTCGTCGGGCAGCGGGTGCCCCGAGTCGGGCAGGACCCGCCAGCCGTGCAGCAGCGGGAAGCCCGGGAAGCCGCCCGCCAGCACCCGGTTGGTCGTCGCGGTGTGCAGGGCCAGCTCCCGCCAGGCGCCGAACCCCGGACCGCCGACGGCCCCGACGCCGTAGTGGCAGTACGGCGGCAGCCCGAACAGGTTCGCGGTGGAGCGGGCGTACCGCGGGTCGCGCTCCCGGTCGGTCAGCGGGACGCGCTTCACGAACACCTGGCTGCCGCCGACCGTGATCCGCCCCGCCCTGCCGCCGATCCCGGCACCGAGCGGTTCGCCCGCCGCGACCAGTCCGGCCAGCTCGGCGTCGCCCGTCATGGCGAGGGCGGTCGCGATGTCGGCGTGGGCGGCGATACGGCGCGCGGTGTCGGTCATGCCCCCATGGTCACCGCGGCGACCCGCAGGCGTCCGCCGATTCCCGCAGCACCCGGGACGCGCGGGCCGTCACCGGATCACCGTGGGCCGGCACCTCGGCACCGCTCGGCGCGGCGAACTCGGCCGCCCCGCCGACGTGGTCCTCGTGGAAGCGGGCCGGCACGACCCGCCGTACGCGCGCCGGTGACCGCGCCGGCGATGCGCCGGCCCGAGCCGGGCGGACCCGCGTCGGCCGGCGTCGAGAAACCGGACTCCGGGTCGTGCCGTGGACAGGCCTGACCGACCGGGAAACGCGGCGGACGCGGCCGGGGGAGCAGCTCGACGACGTCCATGCCCCGACCGCAGGAGGACCCCCGTCCGGGGACGAGGGCCCTCCTGCGGTCGGCGGAGCGGTTCAGCCCGCCGCGTAGTTCCGCAGGAACAGCGCCTCCGCCACCGACAGACGCTCCAGCTCCTCGGGGGAGACGCTCTCGTCGACCGCGTGGATCTGCGCCTCCGGCTCGCTCAGGCCGATCAGCAGGATCTCCGCCTCCGGGTAGAGGCCGGCCAGCGTGTTGCACAGCGGGATGGAGCCGCCCTGCCCGGCGTACTGCATGGTCTCGCCCGGGTAGGCGACCGCGAACGCGTCCGCCATCGCCTGGTACGCCGGGCTGCCGGTGTCCGCACGGAACGGCTGGCCCTGGCCGACCGGCTCGGTACGCACCCGGGCACCCCACGGCGTGTGCGCCTCCAGGTGCGCCTGGAGCAGCTTGCCCGCCTCGGCCGCGTCCACGCCCGGCGGCACCCGCAGGCTGACCAGGGCACGCGCGCCGGCCTGCACCGACGGCGTCGCGCCGACCACCGGCGGGCAGTCGATGCCGAGCACCGTGACCGCCGGCCGGGCCCAGATCCGGTCCGCGACCGAGCCGTCGCCGATCAGCCCGACGCCGTCCAGCACCTTCGCGTCCCCGCGGAACTGCTCCTCGTCGTACTCCAGCCCCTCCCAGCCCTGCTGCGGCGCGAGCCCGTCGACGGTCGTCGAACCGTCCTCGGCACGCAGCGAGTCCAGGACCCGGATCAGCGCGGCCAGGGCGTCCGGGGCGGCGCCGCCGAACTGACCGGAGTGCAGATTGCCCTGAAGGGTGTCGATCTGCACCCGGACCAGCGTCATCCCGCGCAGGGTGGTGGTCACGGTCGGCAGCCCCACCCGGAAGTTGCCCGCGTCGCCGATCACGATCGCGTCCGCCGCCAGCAGCTCGGGGTGCTGCTCCGCGTACCGCTCCAGACCGCCGGTGCCCATCTCCTCCGAGCCCTCGGCGACCACCTTGACGTTGACCGGCACACCGCCGTTCGCCTTCAGCGCGCGCAGCGCCAGCAGGTGCATGAGCACGCCGCCCTTGCAGTCTGCGGCACCGCGCCCGTACCAGCGGCCGTCGCGTTCGGTCAGCTCGAACGGCGGGCTGGTCCAGGCCGCCTCGTCCAGCGGCGGCTGCACGTCGTAGTGCGCGTACAGCAGGACCGTCCTGGCCCCCTCGGGCCCGGGCAGGTAGCCGTACACCGACTGGGTGCCGTCCGGGGTGTCCAGCACGGCGACGTCCACGAAGTCCTCGGCGCGCAGCGCGTCGGCGACCCAGCCGGCCGCGCCCTCGCTCTCGCTTCTCGGGAACTGGGTGAAGTCCGCCACCGACTTGAAGGCCACCAGCTCGGCGAGCTCCGCCTTCGCCCTGGGCAACAGGGCGGCGACGGTCTCGGCGACCGGATTGGACGACATGGGCACGCTCCTCGTGGGTGCGACGTTGGAACTCGTGAGTGGACCGATCCTCCCACAGTGGCCTGCGACGATCTCCGCCGTAGGATGCGGGGGGACAGGTGACAGGTGTCGGCCTACGGACGGACGGGGCCTGGCCCACGGCTTGAATACGGCTTCTACTTGACACGGCTACTACGGCTTGATCGGAGCAGCGGACCATCGTGAGCGGCGAGAACTCTTCGGCGGACGACGTGCAGCAGGTGTGGGACGTCGTCGTGGTGGGCGCGGGACCCGCGGGGGCCTCGGCCGCCTATGCGGCTGCCGTCGCGGGACGGCGTGTGCTGCTGCTGGAGAAAGCCGAGCTGCCCCGCTACAAGACCTGCGGCGGCGGCATCATCGGACCTTCACGCGACGCACTGCCGCCCGGCTTCGAGCTGCCCCTCAAGGACCGGGTGCACGCGGTCACCTTCTCCAACAACGGACGGTTCACCCGCACCCGGCGCTCCAAGCAGATGATGTTCGGGCTGATCAACCGGCCCGAGTTCGACCAGCAACTGGTCGAGCACGCCCAGAAGGCGGGCGCCGAACTGCGGACCGGCGCCGCCGTGCAGCGCGTCGAGCAGCACGGCTCGGCCGTCCCGGACCGGCGCACGGTCGCCGTCGTCCTCCAGGGCGGCGAGACCCTGCTGGCCCGCGCGGTGGTGGGCGCCGACGGCAGCGCCAGCCGGATAGGGGCCCACGTCGGGGTGAAGGTCGACCAGGTCGACCTCGGCCTGGAGGCGGAGATCCCGGTGCCGGAGACGGTCGCCGAGGACTGGAAGGGGCGGGTCCTGATCGACTGGGGTCCGATGCCCGGCAGTTACGGCTGGGTCTTCCCCAAGGGCGACACCCTGACCGTCGGGGTGATCTCGGCGCGCGGTGAAGGCGCCGCCACCAAGCGCTACTTGGAGGACTTCATCGCCCGGCTCGGCCTGGCCGGCTTCGAACCGAGCATCTCCTCCGGCCACTTGACCCGCTGCCGGGCCGACGACTCGCCGCTGTCCCGGGGCCGGGTGCTCGTCTGCGGTGACGCGGCGGGCCTGCTGGAGCCGTGGACCCGCGAGGGCATCTCGTTCGCGCTGCGCTCGGGGCGGCTCGCGGGGGAGTGGGCGGTGCGCATCGCCGAGGCCCACGACGCGGTGGACACCCGCCGCCAGGCGCTGAACTACGCCTTCGCCGTCAAGGCCGGACTCGGCGTCGAGATGAGCGTCGGCAAGCGGATGCTGGCGGCGTTCGAGCGCCGTCCGGGTCTGTTCCACGCGGCCCTGACCGGCTTCCGCCCGGCCTGGCGGGCCTTCAAGGAGATCACCCAGGGCAGGACCACGCTCGGCGAGCTCATGCGCTCCCACCCGCTGGCCCAGCGCGCCCTGACCGCGTTCGACCCGGGGCCGGCGGCCAAGGACCAGACGGCCCCCGAGGACCCGGACCCGGCGGAGGAGGACGCGGTCACCCCGTGACGGCGATCCGGAAGACCGGGTGGTCGGGGGCGATACGGCGCAGGTCGGCGTCGGGCGAGTCGGGGCCGACCCCGTCGAAGAAGACGCCGACCTCCGCCTTCCAGCGCTTCAGGTAGGCCCGGAGCAGGTCGACCTTGTCGTCGTCGGCCACCTCGGTGGTGGTGAACGCGTCCACGTTCTTTCCGAGCCGCAGTTCACCGCCGCCGGCGGCGCGCATGTTGTGGGTCCACTGGACGTGCCCGCGCGGCGCGAGAAGGTACTGCTGCCCGTCCACCGTCAGCAGGTTCACGGGGGTGGTGCGCCACTCGCCGCTCTTGCGTCCGCGGACGGCGAGGACGCGGGAACCCCAGACGCTGATGCCGCGACGGGTCAGCCAGGACACGGCCCGGTTGAGGACGTTGACGGTGAACCAGCCGGGCTTCTGGACGTGTGCCGACATGACGACCCCCACAGGTTGGGAGAGCGGTGCTCTCGCTTGAGAACAGTGTGCGGGAGATCGGTGTTCCATTGCAAGAGCGGTGCTCTCTTTTTTGAGCGGTGCACTTGCTTGCGCCCGGTGCTCGCGTATGTGAGCGCCGCTCCACAACAAGTGCGCCGCTCCGAATGGTGTGCACCGCTCTCTCTGCGTGGCAGACTCATTCCCATGACCACCGCACAGGGCGCCCGCGCGCGAGCCAGGCTGGAAGTCACCGCCGCCATCAAGGACGAGGCGCGCAGACAGCTCGCGGCCGAGGGCGCGGCCAAGCTGTCGCTGCGGGCCGTGGCGCGCGAGCTCGGCATGGTCTCCTCGGCGCTCTACCGCTACTTCCCCAGCCGGGACGACCTGCTCACCGCACTGATCATCGACGCCTACGACTCCCTCGGCGAGGCCGCCGAGACCGCGCACGCCGCTGTCGCCGACGCCGCCCCCGCGCAGCGCTGGGTCACCGTCTGCGAGGCGGTGCGAGGCTGGGCGCTCGCGCATCCCCACGAGTACGCGCTGATCTACGGCTCGCCGGTGCCCGGCTACTCGGCGCCGGACACGACCATCCCGCCGGCCGCCCGGGTCGCCCTCGTGCTGATCGGCATCCTCCGCGACGCGTTCGAACGGCGCGGCCTGGCCCGTACCCCCGTACCCGCCGAACTCGCACCCGAGGCCCGCCGGATGGCCGGCGAACTGATGCCCGACCTGCCGCCCGAGACGGCCGTGGCGATGGCCGCCGCGTGGTCGCAGCTCTTCGGGCTGATCGGGTTCGAACTGTTCGGTCAGTTCAAGGGGGTCGTGGAGGACCGGGAGCGGTTCTTCCGGCACGCGGTCGCCCAGCTCGCGCACGGGGTGGGCCTCGTCCTCCCGTGACGGGAACCGCCGGACGGGGCGGCGGACGCGTCCGGGCCCCGGGTCACGACGTGACCTTGTCCAGGAACGCGGCGAGGTTCGCCACCGTCCGCCGGATCTTCTCCTCCGTCGTCAGCGACTCCGGCATCCGGCCGCCCACGCCCGCGTCCCGCTTGCCCCGCACGTACAGCGAACAGGCGAGGTCGCTGCAGAGGTAGGCGCCCACCGAGTTGCCCTGCTGCCCGGCCTTGCCCGCCTTCGCGGCGACCATCAGCGAGACGCCCCCGGTGTGCGTGGTCAGGCAGATCGAGCACATGCTGCGCCGGTTCTGCCGGGACGAGGGGCTCGGGCAGCGCAGCGCCACCGCCCGCGCGTGTCCGTCCAGTTCGGCCACCAGGTAGGCGCGGTCCGGCGCCTGCGGATCGCGCCAGCCGAAGTAGTCCAGGTCGTCCCACGGCCGTTCGCCCAGGTCGTGCGGTACGGACAGGCGCTTCGCCGCGCCCTTGCTGCAGTTCACGAACGCGGCCCGGATCTCTTGCTCACTCAACTGCTTCATAAACTGCACGCTAATTTGCCTAATAGGTTTAGGCAAACGCATAATCGGTTCAGGCTGAGAGCTGACGGAGTCGATGGACGAGAACGCGGGGAAGGCGAGGCCGGTGGCGCGAGCGGGACTCAGCACCGAACGGCTGGTCCGGGCGGGAGCCGAGCTGGCCGACGAGGCCGGCTTCGACCAGGTGACCGTGTCGGCGCTGGCCAGACGGTTCGACGTGAAGGTCGCCAGCCTGTACTCGCACGTCAAGAGCTCCCAGGACCTCAGGACCAGGATCGCCCTGCTGGCGCTGGAGGAGATGGCGGACCGGGCCGCCGACGCGTTGGCCGGCCGGGCCGGCAAGGACGCCCTGTTCGCGTTCGCCGACGTCTACCGCGACTACGCCCGCGCCCACCCCGGCCGCTACACGGCGGCCCGGCTGCGCCTGGACCCCCAGACCGCGGCGGCCAGCGCCGGCGTGCGGCACGCGCAGATGACCCGCGCGATCCTGCGCGGCTACGACCTGACGGAACCGGACCAGACCCACGCCGTCCGCATGCTCGGCAGCGTCTTCCACGGGTACGTGGACCTGGAACTCGGCGGCGGCTTCAGCCACAGCGCCCCCGACAGCCAGGAGTCCTGGAACCGCATCCTCCACGCCCTCCACGCCCTCCTGAGCGACTGGCCCACCCCCTGACACCGCACACCACCCGACCGTTTCCCCAGGCACCCCAGGCACCCCAGGCACCCCAGGCAGAGGCGAGGCAGAGGCGATGAACACCGCCCACCACGGCAACAGCGACCGGCACGACGGCACCGACCACCACGGCACCTCCTGGATCACCACCCCGATCACCGCGGACCTGCTGCGCGGCGCCCTCGACCTGGAGCGCACGGAGCACGGCCTCCTGCCGCACCGGCTCCCCGCCCGGGCCCGCGCCCAGTGCGCCGACCCGCAGCTCGCCAACGTCGAGGCCCAGACCTCCGGCGTACGGCTGGTCTTCCGTACCCGTGCCACCGCCGTGGAACTGGACACCCTCCCCACCAAGCGGCTCTACGTCGGCGGCCCGCCCCGTCCGGACGGCCTGTACGACCTCCTCGTCGACGGCTCCCTGACCGCACAGGGCGTGGTCACCGGCGGCAAGGTCGAGGCCGTCGACATGGGTGCCGGAACCACGGAGCTGCGCCCGGGACCGTCCGGCACCCTCTCCTTCGCCGGCCTGGCCGAGGGCGAGAAGGACGTCGAGATCTGGCTGCCGCACAACGAGATCACCGAGCTGGTGGCGCTGCGCACCGATGCCCCGGTCGCCGCCGTACCCGACCGCGGCCGCAAGGTCTGGCTGCACCACGGGAGTTCCATCAGTCACGGGTCCGACGCGGCGAGTCCCACCGCCATCTGGCCCGCGGTCGCCGCCGCGCTCGCCGGAGTCGAACTGGTCAACCTCGGCCTGGGCGGCAGCGCCCTGCTCGACCCCTTCACCGCCCGCGCCGTCCGGGACACCCCCGCGGACCTGATCAGCCTGAAGCTGGGCATCAACGTCGTCAACACCGACCTGATGCGGCTGCGGGCCTTCGGCCCCGCCGTCCACGGCTTCCTCGACACCGTCCGCGAGGGGCACCCGGACACCCCGCTGCTCGTCGTGTCGCCGATCCTCTGTCCCATGCACGAGGACACCCCCGGCCCCACCGGCATGGACCTCGACGACTTCGGCGCGGGCCGGGTCACCTTCACCGCCGAAGGGGATCCGGCCGAGCGGGCGTTCGGAAAGCTCACCCTGAACGTGATCCGCGACGAACTGGCCCGGATCGTCGCCCAGCGCGCAGCCGAGGACCCGCACCTGCACTACCTCGACGGCCGCGCCCTCTACGGCGAGGCCGACGCCTCCGAACTCCCCCTGCCCGACCGGCTCCACCCCGACGCGGCCACCCACCGCCGCATCGGCGAACGCTTCGCCGGGCTGGCCTTCGCGAACGGCGGGGCGTTCACGGACGGCGGGGCGCGCGCGGGGGACGGTGGGGGAGCGGGTGCGCACGGCGGCGAGGGGGCGCGTGTGGACGGCGGCGAGGGGGCGCGTGCGGGCGACGGCCGCTGAGCCGGCGGCGGGCCCTGTCACTGGGCCCGGGCGGTGGCCGAGGGCCGGTCGCCGTCACCGTCCGGGACCAGCACGACCTTCCCGGCGACCGTGCCCGACTCGGCGAGCCGCAGGGCCTCGGCGGCCCGGGTGAGCGGCAGCCGGGCGGCGATGTGCGCGGTGACCTCGCCGCGCTCCAGTGCCTGGAACACCTGGGTGAGGTCCTCGCCCAGCCGGGCCCGGAACCGGTCCTTGCCCAGGGCGCGGCCCGCCCAGACGTTGAAGAAGCACGCGTGCCTGCCGTTGGGCAGCGCGTTCCACATCCACATGCGGCCGAGGATCTTCATCACCGGCCACTGCTTGGACCCCGTGTCGTCCCGGGTGGTGGCGCTGCCGTAGGAGACGAGGGTGCCGCCCGGGGCGAGGAGCTTCCAGGAGTCGACGACGCTGCGGCCGCCGAGGTGGTCGAAGACGGCGTCGACACCACCGGGGGCCAGCTCACGGACCCGGGCCGGGACGTCCTCGGCCCGGTAGTCGACCGGGGTCACGCCCATCGCGCGCAGCGCGTCGTGGTGACGTGCGGACGCCGTGCCGATCACGCGCAGGCCCGCCGTGCGCGCCAGCTGGACGAGGACCGTGCCGACCCCGCCGTTGGCGCCGTGCACCAGGATCGTGCCGCCGGTGCGCACCCGCGCCTTGCGGTGCAGCATCTGCCAGGCCGTGATGCCGTTGAGGACCAGCGTCTCGGCCTCCGCCGCGCCGACACCGGCGGGCACCTCCACGGCGTCGGCCGCCTCCACGACCACGTGACTGGCCCAGCCGCCGACCTTGACCAGTGACGCCACCCGCCTGCCGACGAGCCCGGGCGACACGCCCTCGCCGACGGCGGTCACCGTGCCGACCAGGTCGTAGCCCGGGACGAAGGGGAAGGGCGGCTGGTCGTAGTAGCGGCCGCGGCGCATCTGCTGTTCGGCGAAGGAGACGCCGGTGGCCTCCATGCGGACGACGATCCGTCCGGCGCCCGGGGCCGGGATCTCCCGGCGCTGGACGCGGAGCGCCTCCGGCTCCACGACGCCCGGCAGGACGACCTCCACGAGCTGGGTGCTGCCGGCGGTTTCGGTGGTTCCCATGACGACCTCCATGCGTAAGTCCATTCGCGACCGGGAGAGCTTCTCACTTGCGTTAGAAGCTATAACTAAAATGACGGACCGTCGCGCTAGTGTCAAGCTCTCGCGATTTGGCTGGTCGTTGCGTTCGTTAGAAGTGCTCTCGAAAGTGATAGCTTGAAACGAAATGACGGATTGGCGAGACGGCGGGACGAGGGGAGCGTGACGGCCATGGCGGCACACCCGAACGCGGGCGCAAAGGCGGGCGGCGGCGCGGCCGGAGGCGCGAGCGCGGAGGCGACCAGCCCCCGTGAGCGCTACCGGACCCAGGTACGGGCGGACATCAAGTCGCGCGCCTGGGACCAGATCGCCCGGTCCGGCGCCTCGGGCCTGTCCCTGAACGCGATCGCCAAGGAACTCGGGATGAGCGGCCCCGCTCTCTACCGCTACTTCGGCAGCCGGGACGAACTGATCACCGAGCTGATCCGGGACGCCTACCGCAGCCTGGCCGACACCTTCCGGGCCGCCGTCGCCGAGGGCGCGGGCATCGACGGCCTCGCGCGTGCGCTGCGCCGCTGGGCGCTCGACGACCCCCAGCGGTACTTCCTCGTCTACGGCACCCCGGTCCCCGGCTACCACGCGCCGGACGACATCACCGGCATCGCGCAGGAGATCATGGCGGCCCTGCTCGACGCCTGCGTGGCGTCCAAGCCCCAGGCGCCGCTCTCCGCCGACTTCACGGCGCACCTCGCGCAGCACCGGCAATGGGCCGGTGAGCACCCCGCGCCGCCGGCCGACCTGCGCAGGGCGCTGGCCTGCTGGACCCGGCTGCACGGCGTGCTCTCCCTCGAACTCGCCGGGCACTTCACGGGCATGGGCTTCGACCCGGACCGGCTGTACGAGGCCGAGGTGGCGGAACTGACCTCCGGCCCCTGAGCGTGCCCGGCGGCGCCCGCGTGCGGCGCCCGTCTCGTCCAGCAGTTGCTGCGCGGCAGGTCCGACAACGGCCCCGGCGTCGAACGCCAGACCCGCAGCAGGGGTTCAACCCTGGCGAACCGGCCCGCAGTCCGGCCCGCAGTCCGGCCCGTGGTCACCGTCTCTCGTAAGTCCGCACAACTCGAGTCCGCGCAACTCGCGATGATCAACGGCGGCCGCACCCGGGTGCGCGCCCCTGAGGTCGGCCGTCCGGCCAGGAAAGCAAACGATGATCGCCACCGTTCTTGCCGTCGTCGGGACGCTCCTCGGATCGGTTGTCACCGGTACCTTCCAGCACCTGGCGGCCGGTCGCGCCGAACGCGCAGCCGCCGCCGAGCAGTTGCGCCGCGACCGACTCGACGCGGTGACCGCACTCGCCTCAGCCGCGGCTCCGACCACCGTCGGGCCTTGTGGATGCGTGGGGAGGCTCGGCTGCGCGGCGCCGGCGACGTCGAGCCGGAAGAACTGCGAGCCAGGCCTCATGTCACACGCTCCGCCATCACCCGCCCCCTGGTTGCGCTGCGGCTCCTCGTGCCCGACCCGGCTGTCCACACCACCGCACAGGCGATGGTCGTCGCCACATACGACCTGGTCGATGCCGCCACGGGCATCGAGGAACTGACCGCGGCGCAGGACACCGCACGCGCCGCCCACGACCGCTTCATCGACGCCGCCGCCGCGTACTTCAGCGCCCACACCTGACAGCGGCCGACCGTATCTCCCCGCCTGGAGTACCAGGCGGGGAACCGCTCCGGCCCCGCACGCACCGCGTACTTCGCGCACCGCTCACCGCCGAAGGGTGCTTTCGCCTCCCCCGATGCCGATGCCGATGCCGATGCCGATGCCGATGCCGATGCCGAGGTCGGAGCGCCTCAGCGCGAGTTCTCGTTCCGATCCTCCTCGGCCGTCCGCTCCGTGCGGCCGGTGGTCAGCCAGGTGGACAGGGCTGTCAGGGCGGCAGGAGCGATGGCGTGCCCGCCGGGGTCGCGGCGGGCGGTGGCGCGGGCGCCGGAACCGTCGGTCACGTACGACCAGGTGCGGTCGAGGAGGTCGCGCGGGATGACCTGGTCGTGCTCGCCCTGCGCGACGAAGACGGACGCGCCGTCCAGCACACCCGGCCCGGTGTCCAGCCCGGCGTCGAACGGCAGCGTGCCGTAGAGCACGGCCGTACCGGCGTAGCGGTGCGGGTCGTCGAGCAGGAGTCCGCCCGCGAAGGCGGCGCCGCCGCTGAACCCGACCAGGAAGACCGGCCGGCCGGGCGCTGCCACGGTGTCCAGCCAGCCCCGGAACCAGTCCATGGTCTCCCGCAGGGACTCGGCGACGGGCCGGCCGATGCCCCGGTTGGCGAACCAGGCGAACCCGCCGTGTTCGGCGAGGGGCGCGCGGACCGCCGCGTACTGGAAGCCGGTCGGCAGCGCCTGGGCCAGGGTGATGATCTCGCTCTCCCGGGAGCCGCGACCGTGCAGGAGAACGACGAGGGGCCCGTCGGGGTCGCCCTGGGTCGCGACGACGGGCGGGGTGGTGAGGGTCATGGAACGGCTCCGGATCGGAGAAGGAGAGGGGGAGGAAGCGGGGGACGGGGGAGAGGGGCCGGGAGGGGGCGGGACGCGGAGGGCCGGGCGGCCCCGGGGCGGGGCCGCCCGGCTGTGACGGGTGTCGGTCAGTTGCGGATGAGGAGGACCAGCCCCGCGATCGCCGCACCGAGGACGACCGCCGCCACGCCGTGGAGCAGGCGGTGGGAGCGCAGGACGGGCAGCAGGCGGTCGACGGCGATGCGGCCGGGGCCGGTCAGCGCCAGGCCCGCGGCGACGGCGGCGAAGAGCAGCTCGTACTCGACGCCGTTGGGGGCGAAGAAGCCGCCGCCCCACTTCACGGCCATGGCGTTGATCATCGTGCCGAGCACGGCGGCGCCGGACAGCGGGGTGAGGAGGCCGAGGACCAGGCCGAGGCCGCCGAGTGTCTCGCTGAGACCGGCGACCAGGGCCATGGTCTTCCCGGAGGGGTAACCGCTCATGGCGAAGAACTGGCCGGTGCCGTCCAGTCCGCCGCCGCCGAACCAGCCGAACAGCTTCTGGGCGCCGTGCGCTGCGGCGGTCAGCCCCAGGGTCAGGCGCACGATCAGCAGGCCGACGTCATAGGCGTGCAGCGGCGCGGGGGCGGCGACGGACGGGGTGGTGGAGCGTGGGGGATTGAGGGTGGACGTCATGGGGCCCTCCTGTGGTGCGGAAGTTTTTGAAGATTCAAGCGCAATCGACCATACCTAATGCGTGAAACTTCAACAACGCGGGCCGCTCGTGGCACCGGGAGACGTGCGACACCCCGTGGGTACGGGGCGATCAGTCCCGTACCGGCACGCGCTCGGCCTCCGCCGCCGTGGACCTGGCGACCACCACCGACGCCCCGCCACCCCGGCGGCGCAGGCCCGTCACCGTGATCAGCAGTCCGGCCAGGGCCACACCCGTGACCACCATGAAGCCGGGGCGGTAGCTGTCCAGAACCGCCTGCGGGGTCGCGTGGGCCGGGGTGCCCGCGGTGACCACGGCGGTCACGATCGCGAGGAAGACCGCGCCGCCCACCTGCACCGAGGTGTTGAGGAGGCCGGAGACCATGCCCTGCTCGTGGTCGTCCACCCCGTTGGTCGCCTGGATGTTGAGCGAGGGGAAGACCAGGGCGCAGGCCGCGCCGATCAGCAGCATCGACGGCAGGATCACCGCCGCGTAGACCGGGTTCAGGTCGACGCGCAGGAACAGGGCGTAGCCGAGGACCATGAACGCGAAGCCGGCCGCTATCAGGCGCGGGGTGCCGAAGCGGTCGACGATCGCGCCGACCTTGGTCGAGGACACGGCGACCAGCGCGCCCGCGGGCAGGAAGGCCAGCGCGGTGTGCAGGGCCGACCAGCCCAGCAGGGACTGCATGTAGAGCGTGGTCAGGAACTGGAAGCCGACGTACGAACCGAAGAAGGCGACCGCGCCGAGCTGGGCGCGGACCTGGCTGCCCGAGCGCAGCACGCCGAGCCGGATCAGCGGGCCGGGGGAGCGGCGTTCGACCTGGACGAAGACGGTCAGCAGGGCGGCGATCGCGAGGAAGGACAGCAGGGTGCGGGCCGAGGTCCAGCCTGCCTGCGGGGCCTCCACCACCGTGAACACCAGCAGCAGCATGGCGGCGGTGCCGAGGACGGCGCCGGGGATGTCGTAGCCGTCGTGGTCGCGTTCGCGGTCGCTGCGGGGCAGCAGCCGGAGCCCGGCGAGGAGCGCGACCAGGGCGATCGGCGCGGGCAGCAGCATGGTCAGGCGCCAGCTGGCCTCGGTGAGCAGGCCGGACAGCACCAGGCCCATGGAGAAGCCGGTGGCGGCGCAGGTGGTGTAGATGGAGAGGGCGCGGTTGCGCAGCGGGCCCTCCGGGAACGTGGTGGTGATGATCGACAGGCCGGCCGGGGCGGTGAACGCCGCGCTCAGGCCCTTGATGAAGCGGCTGGCGATCAGGAGCGGGCCGGAGTCGACGAGGCCGCCGAGCAGCGAGGCGAGCGCGAAGACGCCGAGGGCGGCGAGGAACACCTGGCGGCGGCCGAGCAGGTCCGCGGTGCGGCCGCCGAGCAGGAGCAGACCGCCGTACCCCAGGATGTAGCCGCTGACGATCCATTGCAGGGTCGCGGTCGACAGGTGCAGGTCGGAGCCGATCGACGGCAGGGCGACGCCGACCATCGAGACGTCGAGGGCGTCCAGGAACATCGCGGCGCAGAGCACCAGCAGGGTGCCCCAGAGGCGGGGGGTCCAGCGCCCCTCGAAGGCGGGGACGGTGAGCGGAGAGGTCATGGCCCCAGACACTACATGCATGTGCATCGAATGCAAGCGCATTTAATTACGATGCAACGATCTGGCTTCTCTGCTACGGTGCCGGGATGGCGGGATTGAAGCCCGAGCAGGTGCTCGTGGAGCAGTGGCGGGACATCCTGGCTCTGCACGCCCGGACCCAGTGCGAACTCGACCGCGCGCTGCACGGACACGGCCTGTGCGCAAGTGACTTCGAGGTCCTCGACCTGCTCTCCGACGACCGTGCCGCGGACGGCGCCTGCAGCTTCCGGGTCCAGGAGATCGCCGAGCGGGTGCACCTCAGTCAGAGCGCGCTGTCCCGGCTGATCGCCCGCCTGGAGAAGGACGGGCTGGTCGAGCGGGCCATGTGCGCGGAGGACCGGCGGGGCGTGCGGGTGGCGCTCACCGGGAAGGGGCGCACCCTGCACGGCGAGGTGCTGCCGGTGCAGCGTGCGGTACTGACCCGCATGCTGGCCGCCGAGCCGGACTGAGCCCGGCCGCAGGGCCGTTCGGACTCGGATTCCCGACTTCTCCCGCCGCCGGGCGGCCAGTTCGGGATCGCCGGCCGCCTTCGGCACCGGTACCCGGCTCCACAGCACCGGGTACAACCGGTCGGCCCTCCGCCTCGCGGCCGCAGGCACGGGTCCCGCCGCACGTAGCGGACTCGGCCGGACCCGGTCCCACGTAGCGGACTCGTCGGACCCGGGGCCGCCCCCAGTCATGCCCGGGGCCATACCTCGCCATGCCCGGGGCCGCCCCCCGCCACGCCCGGGGCCGGTTCCCGTCGTGACCGGTCGGAGAGGGGCGTCGCTCGGGGGCGGTCTGGTGGTCGGTTCGCCGTCGGCTAGCGGAGCAGGAATCCGACCGTGTAGCCGAGGGCGTTGACCGCCCAGTGCAGGGCCATCGGCGGCAGCAGCGAGTCGCTGCGGTCGCGCAGCCAGCACAGCAGGCAGCCTGCCACGGCCGTGAACAGGACGGCGGCGACGTCCACCAGGACCGCCCCGGCGACCGACTGCCCGAACAGCGAACCCAGCGTCGGCTTCTCCTTGTTGAGGTCGAGCGACGGCAGGATGTGCCAGAGCCCGAACAGCACCGAGGACAGGACGGCGGCCGTCGTCGCCGTGCGTAGGCGGCGCAGCAGTGCGAACAGCACCCCGCGGAAGGCGATCTCCTCCAGCAGTACGGTTCCCACGGGCACCGCGACCAGCGCCCGGAAGGCGACCTCGGAGCCGCTCAGCGCGTCGGTCCGCCGGTCCGCGAACAGCCCCCGGGTGACGGGGAGAAGCGCCCCGCAGAGATAGACCGCCGTGACGATCCCGATCAGGGCGAGGGCCCAGCGTGCCCCGACCGCGAGCGAGTCCCGGCCCAGCCCCAGCTCCGCCCAGCCGCCCCCGGCCCAGAACAGCAGCCCCACCAGGACCGCCGAGGCGACGACCGCGGTGACCGGTGTCCAGGACCCGGCCCAGCGGTTGTCCAGCAGGTTCGCCACCACCAGCACGGCCACCACCGCCGCCACGGCGGCCCGGGTGGGGAGCCGGGGGACCGTCATGGGCGGGCGGGGCGTCAGAACTCGACCGGATCGCGCAGCAGCGGGCAGGTCATGCAGTGCCCGCCGCCCCGCCCCCGGCCCAGTTCGGCGCCGACGATGGTGATGACCTCGATCCCCGCCTTGCGCAGCAGCGTGTTGGTCTGGGTGTTGCGGTCGTAGGTGAAGACCACGCCCGGCTCCAGCGCGACCGCGTTGTTGCCGCTGTCCCACTGCTGCCGCTCGGAGGCGTAGACGTCACCGCCGGTCTCCACCACCCGCAGTTCCGGCAGCCCCAGCGCCTTGGCGACGACGTCGACGAACGGTGTCGTGCCCTCGTCGGTCAGCTCGATGCCCGGTGCCCTGTCCCCCGGGCGCAGGGAGAAGGTGTGCACCCCGTCCATGATGGCCGGGTAGAGGGTGACCAGGTCGCGGTCGGCGAAGGTGAACACCGTGTCGAGGTGCATCGCGGACCGCAGCCTGGGCATCCCGGCGACGATCACCTGCTCGGCAGCCCCGTTGTCGAAGAGCGCCTTGGCGACCTGGGTGACGGCCTGCCGGGAGGTGCGTTCGCTCATGCCCATCAGCACCACGCCGTTGCCCACCGGCATGATGTCGCCACCCTCGAACGTCGCCTGCCCCCAGTCCAGTTCGGGGTCTCCCCACCACACCGCGCAGTCCTTGTAGTCGGGGTGGAAGGAGTAGACCGCCTTCATGAGGAGCGTCTCGTCGTGCCGGGCGGGCCAGTACAGCGGGTTGAGGGTGACCCCGCCGTACAGCCAGCACGTGGTGTCCCTGGTGTAGAGGGTGTTGGGCAGCGGCGGCATCAAGTACTCGCGGACGCCGGTGGATTCACGGGCGAGGGCGAGATAGCCGGTGCGGTACTCCTCGGGCAGGTCGATGGTGGCCAGGCCGCCGATCAGATGGCGGGCCAGCTGGACGGGGTGGAGCGTCTCCAGATAGGCGCGGGTGGTGTCGATCAGACCGAGGCCTACCTGGTTGGCGACGATCTTGCGGTCCAGCAGCCAGTCCCGGGCCGCCGGGACCGCCACCGTCTGCGCGAGCAGGTCGTGCAACTCGACGACCTCCACGTCCCGTTCACGGAGCTTGTTGACGAAGTCGGCATGGTCGCGCTGGGCGTTCTCCACCCACATCACATCGTCGAAGAGCAGGTCGTCGGAGTTGGTCGGGGTGAGCCTGCGGTGGGCCAGCCCCGGCGCGCAGACCAGCACCCGGCGCAGCCTGCCGACCTCGGAGTGGACGCCGAACGCGGGCTGTTTCGTGGGGACCTGACTGCTCACGGTGCACCTTCCAGGGGACTCAGAGACTGATCCAGCCGAGCGTCAGGGCGAGGATCCCGACCACCGCTCCGACGACCGACACGGCCAGGACGACGAGTTCGCGCGGTGAGAACAGCCGGCGGCCCTGCTCCCGGCGGGCCATCACGAACAGCACGGTCGCCGGCGCGTAGACGATGAACGAGACGAGGAGGTACTTCAGGCCCGCCGCGTAGACCAGGAACGCGGTGTAGAAAGTGGCGAGCAGGCCGACGACCAGTTCGGCCCGGCGCCGGTCCGGCCAGGCGATCTTCGCGGCGAACGCGGCCGCCAGCAGGTAGGGGATCAGGGACAGCGCGCTGGTCAGGTCCAGCGCGAAGTCGAAGGCGTCCTCGGAGAACAGCGTGACGACCAGCACCACCTGGGACAGCAGCGTGGTCAGCAGCAGCGCCGGCTCGGGCACGTCCGCCGCGGTCGCCCGGCGCAGGAAGCGCGGCATGTCGTCGTCCTTGGCGGCCACGAACAGCACCTCGGCGGCCATCAGCGTCCACGCCAGATACGCGCCGAGTACCGAGACGATCAGGCCCACACTGACGAAGACCTGCCCCCAGGTGCCCACCGCGTACTCCAGCACCCCCGCCATGGAGGGCTGGCGCAGCTGCGCGATCTGGCTCATCGGCATGATGCCGTAGGACACGATCGTCACGGACGCGAAGACGCAGAAGACGCTCAGGAAACCCAGCAGCGTCGCCCGGCCCACGTCCGAGCGGCGCTTGGCGTGCCGCGAGTAGACGCTCGCGCCCTCCACCCCGAGGAAGACGAACACCGTGGCCAGCATGGTGCCGCGGACCTGGTCGAAGAGGGAACCCGCGTAGTCGGCGCCGTGGAAGTTGGCGGCGAACACGTCCGCCTTGAAGTAGCAGAGCGCCAGCACGATGAAGACCAGGATCGGTACGACCTTCGCGACCGTGACGATTCGGTTGACCGTCGCGGCCTCCTTCACCCCTCGCCGGATCAGCAGGAAGAACGCCCACAGCCCGACCGTCGACAGGGCCGCAGCGAGCACGGTGTCGCCCTCGCCGAGCGCCGGCCACACCGCACCCACGGTCGACATGATCAGCACCCAGTAGGTGACGTTGCCGACGCAGGCGCTCGCCCAGTAGCCGAACGCCGAGAAGAAACCGAGGTATTCGCCGAAGCCCGCCTTCGCGTAGGCGTACACACCGGCGTCCAGGTCCGGCCGGCGCACCGCCAGCGCCTGGAAGACCAGGGCCAGCATCAGCATGCCGGTGCCCGCGATCACCCAGGCGATCAGGGCGCCGGCGACGCCGGTCTCCTCGGCGAACCGGCGCGGCAGCGAGAACACCCCGGCGCCGACCATCGAGCCGACCACCATCGCGGTCAGCGTGGGCAGCGTCAGCTTGGCCGCAGGTGGCGAAGGGGCGGGAGTCTCGGTCGTCCGGGCCTGGGCCATGCCCACCACGATGGGACACCCGGTGCGGCCGTGCACCTTTTGCCGTGCGGAAGGGTGGGCCGGTCCGCCGGGTGGGAGAGGGGCCGGCCCGACAGGTGGGAGAGGTGGCGGCCCGCAGGGAGGAACGGGGCCGGACGGATCTTCCGGATGCGGCGGCGGGCGCACTGGCCGATCGTGGTCCCGAGGTGGCCAAGTGAGCGGTGCGGGCAGCACGCCGAGTCGTACGAAGGACCGGACCCGTCGGGCGGTGGAGCGGGTGCGCCGGTATGCGGGCCCGGACCGGGTGGTCCGGCGACGGCCCTGCTGGGGCGGGTTCGCCCTGGCGGTCGTGTGTTACTGCCTGTCCCTCACCCCGTCCCTGCTGCCGCGGGCCTGGTGGCTCCAGGGGCTCGCCGCCGGGGTCTCGGCGACCGTCGGCTACGCGGTCGGCGCCGTGCTGGAGGCACTCGTCCGCCGCCTGCTCCGCTGGTCCGGCGTCCGCGTCCGCCCACGGGTCCGCAGGACCGTCCGGGCGGTCCTGGCGGTGTTGGGCGTCGCCGCGGTCGTCACCGTCACCGCGTGGAGCGTCCGTTGGGAGGGCCAGGTGCGCCGGGTGGTGACCCTGCCCCCGCAGGTGGTCTGGTGGCAGTGGGCCCTGGTCCCCGTCGTGGCCGCCCTCGTCGGCGCGCTGCTCCTGCTGCTCGCCCGGACGGTACGGCTCGCCACCCGCGTCGTCGCCCGGGCCTTCGACGCCTTCGTCCCGCGCCCCGTCGCCTACGCCACCGGGGTGGTGCTGGCCGCCTTCGTGATCGTCGGAGTCGTCCAGGGCTTCCTGCTGAACGCGGCGCTGGACGCGGTCGAGAGCGGCGCCTCCCTCGCCGACCAGGGCACCACGGAGGGCGTCCACCGGCCCGGCCTGTCGACCCTCTCCGGCGGCCCCGGGTCCGCCGCCCCCTGGGACACCCTGGGCGCCAAGGGCCGCGACTTCGTCGGCACGGCCACGCCCCGCGCCGACATCGCGGCCTTCACCGGCCGGCCGGCCCAGGACCCCGTACGGGTCTACGTCGGCCTGCGCTCCGCCGCCACCCTCGACGAACGCGCCGCCCTCGCCGTACGCGAACTGGAACGCACCGGCGGCTTCTCCCGGAAGATCCTCGCCGTCATGGGCACCACCGGCACCGGCTGGATCAACGACCAGGGCAGCAGACCCCTGGAGTACATGTGGGACGGCGACACCGCCCAGGTCGCCATGCAGTACTCCTACCTGCCCAGCTGGGTCTCCGCGCTCACCGAGGACGAGGCCGCCGCGACCGGCCGGGCCCTCTTCGACGCCGTCCACGACAAGTGGCTCACCCTCCCCGCCGGCTCCCGCCCCCGGCTCCTCGTCTACGGCGAGAGCCTCGGCTCCTTCTCCATGGAGTCCGCCCTCGACGGTTCCCTGTCCAAGCTCACCGCGGAGACCGGCGGGGCCCTGTTCGTCGGGCCGACCTACGACAACCCGCTGTGGAAGACGGTCACCGCGCAGCGCCGGCCCGGCAGCCCCGAGTGGCGGCCGGTGGTCGCCGACGGCGCGAACGTCCGCTTCGCACAGGTCCCGGCCGACTACGGCATCCCCGCGGCGCCCTGGGGAGAACCCCGCGCCGTCTACCTCCAGAACGGCTCCGACCCCGTGGTCTGGTGGTCGCCCGACCTCGCCCTGCACCGGCCCGACTGGCTGGACCGGCCGCGGGCGCGGGACGTGTCACCGGCGATGCGGTGGTATCCGCTGCTGACGTTCTGGCAGGTGGCGTGCGACCTCGCGGGCGCCGACAGCGTCCCGGACGGGTTCGGGCACCGGTACGGGACCATGCCGACGAGCGCGTGGGCGCAGATCACCCGGCCGCCGGGGTGGACGGCCGCCGACACGGCGAGGCTGTCCGGGCTGCTGGAGTCGGTGCGCGAGCCGGGGCTGCTGGACTGAGCACCGCACGGCGGCTACGGGGCGTCGTCGAAGGAGCCCCGGGCGTCCAGCCGTACCCGGCGGCGGCCGACGATCGGCACCGCACCGAGGGCGCCCTGCACCGAGACGCCCGCCCGCAGGGTGGTGTGCAGGCGGGCCTCGGCGGCGCCCTCCGGCAGGCCGACGAGCAGCCGCAGATCACGGTCGACGTGCAGCGGAGCCTCACCGACCTGCATGAAGTCCCACCAGGCCGCCGCGAACAGGGGGCCCGAGGAGGTCAGCCGGGGGAAGAACACGTCCTGTTCCCTGGCCCGTTCGACGGTGACCTCCGGGCCCAGCGGGACGGCCTCGATCTCCAGCGACAGACCGCCGCCGTAACGGGTGGTCACCTTGACCGGCTCGGCGGCGACCTCGTCCTTCGGGCTGAGGTCGAGGACCGTACCGTCGCTGCCGGACACGTCGACGCTCACCCGCACCCACCGCAGCCGGCACTCCGGATGCCGGTGGGCCACGCACCGCAACGGGATGTCGACCGCGCTCCCGTGACCGCCGCCGAGCGGATTCCAGGAGACGGGTCCGGCCCGCAGGGCGAATCTGTTCTCCCGCGCCAGCAGCCGGACCGTGCGGTCCACGAGGACCGGTTCCGCCCGCTCCTCCAGCGCCGCCTCGTCGACGTCCATCGCGAACTCGGCGACGTGCCCGCCCTCGGTCCGCTCCCGCTCGTTGCCCACCCGTGCCTCCCTCATCGCCAGTCGCCGATGCCGACGAACGCGCCCCAGTGGTAGAAGTGCCCGCGGTGCGGCGGCGTGCTCGCCACCGCCCGTGCCGCGCGGTGGAGCGCGTCCGCGCAGCCGAGGCCGGCCGTCAGTTCGCGGTGGAACGCGCCGAGCAGGAAGGCCGCGGACGTGTCCGCCACCTTCCACTGGCTCACCACCACCGATCTGCTCCCGCCGAGGAACAACGCACGCGGCAGACCCACCGGTTCGTCTCCAGCGCGGTGCTCGTTCACCCCCGTCTCGCAGCCGCTGAGCACCACCACAGCGGCCCGGACCCGGCGGCCGACGAGGTCCGAGGCGCGCAGGACGCCGTCCGCCGTCTCCATGCCCCGCTCGAAGCCGTCCCCCGTCGACAGCCGGCCGTGCCCCGCCAGGTGCACCAGGGCGCAGGTCTCCAGCGCCCCCAGCACCCGCGCCGCCGTCACCCGCTCGCCCAGTTCCGCCTCGACCGCGAGGAGCCGGGCCACCGTCCGCGCCTCCTCGGCGGCCCTCGGCAGATCGGCCCGCGAGTCGCCGAACACCGCCCGCGCTCCGGCGCGGCCCTCACCGCCCCGGCCCGGCCGGTCCAGGAGGTCGAGCAGGACGGCGCTGCTCGGGCTGTAGCACACCGGACCGCGCAGCAGCAGGGGCTCGCCCGCGACGGGCAGGGTGTGCAGCGGCAGGTCGTGGAGGATGC
Source organism: Streptomyces sp. NPDC104367 (assembly GCF_055583825.1). NCBI lineage: Bacteria > Bacillati > Actinomycetota > Actinomycetes > Kitasatosporales > Streptomycetaceae > Streptomyces > Streptomyces sp. NPDC104367. Next base: position 95,937 of record NZ_JBVJND010000033.1, read on the forward strand.
CGTGCGGCACCAGGTAGACGAGGTCGCCGGGCGAGGTCCAGTCGGCCAGCGGGGCGACGAGAGCGGCGAAGGAGTGCCAGTCGCGTTCCCCTCCGTCGGCGAGGTCCTGCATCATCAGCCGCACCCCGCCCGGCCGGCGGAAGTACTGGCCGGTGTAGCGCGACAGCCGCTCGTGATCGACCGCCACCGCCTCCACCCGCGGCGCCGGCCAGTCCGAGCGCAGCCCGAACAGCAGGGTGCCCGCCGGGGTGCACCGGTACTCGGCCACCACGATCCGCCGTCCGCCCGTGTACTCCTCCTCCCGGCCCAGCGCGGCCCGCAGCGCCCCGTACTCCGGCGGCTCGGCGGACCTGATGCGCGCGTAGGCCGCCATCGGGCCGTCCCGCATCGACGCCAGCAGCGCGTCGATCTCGTCGCGCAGCGCCAGTTCCTCCGCGTCGGTGTCCGCGGTCCGGCCGCGCAGCCCCCGTTCCCGGGCGAGTTCGGGAACCTCCCGCAACACGGGCTCGGCGGGCTCCAGTTCGGCCAGTCCGTCCAACAGCGCCCGGGACTTGGCCCGTTCGAGCCAGCGCAGCGCTTGCGCGGGGTCGGACCTGCGGTGCCAGGACAGTTCGAAACCGAGCCGGTAGACCTCCGAGGTGTCCCCGGCCAGCGCGATGCGCACGTGCTGGCCGCGCAGCGCCGTCGTGTCCGCCGTCGCCGAGGCCGCCCGGAGCCGGTCCAGTTCCCGGGCCGCCTCGACGAGCAGGGTCCCGGCGCGTGACCAGTGCGCGGCGCGCTCCCGCTCGTCGGACGCGTAGCGGTCGCCGGTCTCCAGGGCGCAGATGCCCCGGTGGAACAGGACCCGCCAGATCTCCGGGCGCATCCCCGCGGTGGCCAGCAGGTCCTGCACCTCGGCGAGACGGCTGTCGGCGTCCTCGTACAGCGCCGCCCCGCCGCCGTCGCGGGCCCGGTCGATCAGCACCAGGGCCTGATAGCCGAGCGTGAAGGCCAGTTGGGGCCCGAGCCCGAGGGCACGCGCCAGTTCCTCGGCCCGGCCGAGCGAGGCGCCGCAGCGCTCCCAGTCCGCGGTGAAGAAGGCCGCCTGGCCGCGCTGCTGGTGCACCGACACCAGATGGACCCGGGCCTCCAGCGACTTCAGGGGCTCCAGCAGCGCCGTCGCTCGGTCGAAGAGCGCGGCCACGTCCTCGGCGCCCGGCACCGCGGCCCCCGCGCGCCTGCGGGCCAGCACCGTCACCCAGGCCTGGAACGCCAGACACCGCGCCTCGTCCATGGGCAGACCGAGGCGGCGGGCCACGTTCGCGCCGTGTTCCAGCTGCGCCCGGGCCGCCGCGCCGTCGGTGTCCGCGAGCAGGGCGGCCAGCGACAGCGAGACCTCGGGCAGCAGCGCGGCCGGCGCCGGACGGTCCCGCAGCGCGCGATCGAGGTCCCGGAGCAGCAGCAGGGCCTCGTCGGCCAGGCCCATCGCCGACAGCACGGAGGCCCGGACGACCGCCTGGCCGGCGAACTCGCCCGCGTCCGCGCCGAGCGCCCCCGCGGTCAGCGCGTCGGCGCGCCCGCGGTCGCCGCCGCGGAAGGCGAGGTCCGCCTCGCTGATCGCCCGCGCGTCGTCGGCGAGCGGATGCCCGATACGTCCGGCCAGGGCCGCCGCCTTCCCGTCGGCGGCCTTCCGCGCCGCCGCGTCGCCGTGCTGGACGTGCCACAGGGACAGCGCCTGCCAGGCGACCAGTTCCTGACCGGGTACGTCGGCACGCCGGAACCCGTCCGCCGCCTGTTCGGTCAGTCCGACCCCGTCGCTCACCCCGTGCTCCAGACACAGCCGACCGAGGGCCAGCAGCGCCCGTGGCTCGGCGAGGCGGCCACCGGCCCGGGCGAGCCGGTTCGCGGCGGCCTCCAGCCCGGCGACCAGCGCCTCGGGCGCCCGCCCCGCCGGCTCCCCCCATTCGCTGCCGAACCACCGCTGGAGGTCGAGTTCCGCGAGCGCGAACGCGGACTCCGCCGCCGACAGGTCGTCACCCCGCCGTTCCGCCGCCGCCAGCAGGTCCGCCAGCAGCGCACGCGACCGGTCCGGGTCGGCTCCCGGGCCGCCGCGCAGGAACGACGCGGCCCGCCGTACGGCCCGGTCCGCGTCCCCCGTCAGGTCCGCGCGGCGGAAGGCCGCAGCCGACGCCTCCCAGGCACCGGCCACGACCGCGCGCCGCGCCGGGTCCTGGCCCGACAGCATGAACCGCAGCGCCGAGCCCTGGGCGAGCAGATCCGCGGCCAGCGCGGCGACCGGGGGCGTCGCGTGGGCGGCGACGCGCTCGCAGCGTCCGGTGAACTCGTCCAGCGACCGGGGCGCGAGCGCCGCCCGCCTCGCCAGGACCGCGACGAACCCGCTCCACAGACCGGCCGCCCCGTCGGCCGCGAAGCGCCCGCGGGCGCCCTCCACCAGCTCGTCCGCCGCGCGGATCAGCCCCTGCTCCAGGCGGCACCGGAGCAACAGCGTCCACGCCTCCTCGTCCCCGTCGTGCGCCCTCGGCCCGACCGCCTGAGCCAGTTCCGCATAGCGCTGCCGGTCGAGCAGCAGCCGCGCCGCTGAGGCATCCACCTGAGTCCCCCGTTGCTCCGGCCACCCCTGCCCCGCACCCGGCCACAACCGGCGACCGGTGGCACAGACGATGACGACCGACACGAGGATGCCCTGTTGATCGGCTCCGGACTCCTCGAAGCCGTGCCCCTACGGCTCCGCCCAGCCCAGCCGCCCGCACGAGATCAACCAGCTGTACTAGTCCTTTCGCCGGGAGAGGGCCGAGTGCGCCGCGTACACCCCGTGCTACACCGACCGCCGTGTCGTCGCGCCGATCAGGGTGGCGACCCCGGCGAGCACCGCCACGCTGGTCAACGCCGTCGGCAGGGACGTCCAGTCGGCCATGAAGCCGATCGCCGGCGGGCCCAGCAGCAGGCCGCCGTAGCCGAGCGTGGACGCCGTCGCCACGCCGGACGGTCCCGCCAGGGCGCCGGCCCGTTCCACGGCCACGGGGAAGAGGTTGGCCAGGCCGAGGCCGGTCACCGCGAAGCCGACCAGGGTCGCCCACACGGTCGGCGCGAGCGAGCCGAGGAGCATGCCGGCCACCGCCGTACTGCCACCGGCGATCACCGTGCGGGACCGCCCGAGGCGCTCCAGCAGCCTCGTTCCGCTCGCCCGGCCGAGGGTCATGGCGAGCGCGAAACACGTGTAACCGGCGGCCGCGAGACCCGGCGACGCGTCCAGGTCCTGCCGCAGGTGCAGCGCGCCCCAGTCGGCCATCGCGCCCTCGCCGTACGCCGTGCACAGGGCGATCAGGCCGAGGACGACGACGAGGCGGCGGGTGCGCGGGTCCAGGCGGCGCGGGGCGGTACCGGCGTCCTGCGCGGCGGGCGGGACCGGGGCGTCGTACCGCAGCAGGGTGCGGCCGGCGACGGCGGTGACCAGCAGGCCGATCACCACGAGGGCGAGCAGGTGCCGGGTGGGTGACAGCGCGCCGGCGACCAGGCCGCCCAGGCCCGCTCCGATCATCCCGCCGAGGCTGAAGGCCGCGTGGAAGGTGGGCATGATCGGGCGCCCGAGGGCGGCGATCAGGTCGACCGCGGCGCTGTTGAAGGCGACGTTCAGACCGCCGTACGCGGCGCCGAACACGAGCAGTACGGCGCCCAGCGCCGGTGCCGAGTGGGTGAGCGGGGGCAGCACGACGCTCAGGGACAGCAGGACCGCGCAGGCCACCGTCACCGGGTGGCTGCCGTAGCGGCGGCACAGCCGTCCCGTGAACGTCATGGTGACCACCGCGCCGGCCGAGACACCGAGCAGCGCGAGCCCCAGCTCGCCGACGGAGGCGTGGGTCTGCTGCTTGATGTCGGGGATCCGGACCACCCAGCCCGCGAAGACGAAGCCGTCCATCGCGAAGAACGCGGTGATCGCGATCCGGAGACGGGTGAGGACGAGAGGGCTGCCCGGCACGACGGTGTGCGATCGGGTTTTGTTTATCAGCGGCACAAAACCCACGCTAAGCGAACGCGGGGGAGCGGGGCAAGGGGGAACGGCAGGTGGCCGCGGGGTGCGGGACGGGAGGGAACGGGCTGTTCGCCGTGGCTCGGCGTCCGGCGTCAGGCCTGGCCCGGGTCCTCGACGGGCAGCCGTACATCAGGATCGGCCTGACCTTCTCCGGGGCCGGCGGGCGGTCCGTCTCCTGTTCCACGTAAGTGAGGGCCGCGCACGGGACCGGTCCACGTCCAGGAAGTGCGCCACCTTCGGACGGAACTCCTCGATCGTGGCGCGGCTGTGTCGGCCGCGCCGGCCGTTCCTTCCGCTCCGCCGCAGGGCTCGGCCACCACGAGTGCGTATCCGCTGCTCCGGCCGACCGCCTCGACGCCGGTGCAAGGCGACGCGCTGCTCGTCGGGGACGGGGAAGAAGCCGGCGGAGAGGCTCAGGTCTCCCGGCGGTCCTGTCGTTCCCGGTGCGTGTCGAACGTCGTCAGGTAGGCCCGGAGCATGGTCTTCGCCTCGTCGAGGAGAGGGGTGTCGCCGCGGGGGTCGCGGCGGAAGGCCTCCTGGGCCAGGGCGTCGGCGGTGAGGACGGCTGCGTGGCAGGCACGGCCGAGCGCCTCCGTGTCGCCGGTGACGCCCAGCGCGAGCAGCACCCGGCGGACGCCGTCGGCCATCCGGCGCTTGTGCTCGCGGTCCGCCTCCCGGGTCCGCTCGGTCAGCCCGCTGCCGAACCACAGCGCGCGGAAGCCGTGTTCGGCGCGGTAGAGCCCCGCGTACGTGTCGATCAGCACGCCCACCGGGTCCGGCCAGCGCTCGCTCGCCGCGCTGCGCACGAACTCGTCCATCAGCGCTTCCAGTTGCGAGAAGTACGTCGCCGCCAGCGCGTCGATGATCGCGTCCCGGTCGGGCAGGTACTGGTACAGCGAGCCGACCGAGACCCCGGCCTCCGCGGCGACCCGGGTGGTGGTCAGGGCCCCCACGCCCTCGGCGACGAGCACACGCTCCGCCGCCTTCAGTACGCGGGCCAACCGGGCTTTACTGCGGGCCTGTTGGGGAGTGCGCCGCAGCACGGCCCCGGTTTCCTCGGCGGTCGGATCGCTCACCCGCGGCTCCTGAATCTGAACGTGACTTTGTTTCAGGTTTAGGTTACGGTCGCGGCCATGACGGACTCAAGCTCCGCGCTGGTTCAGGAGCGGGCCGCGGTCGCGGACGTGTGCCGTCGGCTGGGTGCCGCGGGCCTGCTCATCGGTACGGCGGGAAACGTCAGCGTCCGCGTGGGGGACCTGATCGCGGTCACCGCGACGGGAACGGTGCTCGCCCAGCTCACCGCGGGCCAGGTGACGGTGGTCGACCTCGACGGCAGGACCGTCGCCGGGACGCTGCAACCGACCTCGGAACTGGACCTGCACCTCGGCGTCTACCGGCGTCACGGCGCCGGCGCGGTGGTCCACACGCACGCCCCGATGGCCACCGCCCTCTCCTGCGTGCTCGACGAACTGCCTTGCATCCACTACCAGTTGCTCGCCCTCGGTGGCACCGTGCGGGTGGCCCCCTATGCCACCTTCGGTACCCCGGACCTGGCCGAGTCGGTGCTCGCCGCCCTCGACGGCCGCAGCGCCGCCCTGATGGCCAACCACGGGTCGGTCACCGTCGGCGCGACCCTCGACAAGGCCGTCGAGAACGCCCTGCTGCTCGAATGGGCCTGCGGCGTCTACCAGCGCGCCGCCGCCCTCGGGACGCCCCGCGTCCTGGACGAGCGGCAGCAACTCGCGGTGATCGAGGCCGCGATCGCACGGAACTACGGCACCACCCAACCCCTGCAGGAGGGCAAGGCATGAGAGTCGTCACGATGGGCGTGCATGTGCTGGACGTGCTGGTGCGGCCGGTGGACGAGATACCCGAGGGGCAGGGTGCCGCCCTGGTCGAGGACATCAGGATGACGCCCGCGGGCACGGCCGGCGGAACCGCGCTCAGCCTGGCCAAGCTCGGCGCCACCGTGCAGAGCGCCGGGGCCGTCGGCACCGACGCCACCGGGGACATGCTGGTCCAGCTGCTCGGCCGGGCGGGCGTGGACACCGGGTTCCTCGTCCGCCGTACCGACACCGGCACCTCCGCCAGTGTGCTGCCCATCCGTTCCAACGGCGACCGGCCCTCCTTCCACCTGCTCGGCGCCAACGTCACCTACGGCGTGGACGACGTGCCCTGGGAGGCGCTCGCCGAGGCTTCTCATCTCCACCTCGGCGGACCGGAGTTGATCGGCGTCGACGTCGCCGCGCGCATCCTGCACTTCGCCAAGGAGCACGGCGTGACGACCTCCGTCGACCTGCTCGCGCCCGGCGTGTTCGGCAGCTTCGAGCAGATCGCGGCGGCCCTGCCGCACATCGACCACCTGCTCCCCAACGAGGACCAGGTGCTGGGCTTCTCCGAGGAGGACGACCTGGTGGCCGGCGCGAAGAAGCTGATCGGCGCCGGCGCCGGACTGGTCGCGGTCACCCGCGGCGGCGACGGCGCCCTCGTGGTCACCGCCGAAGGCACCGAGGCGGTCCCGGCGTTCGCGGTCGACGTCGTGGACACCACCGGCTGCGGCGACGCGTTCTCCGCGGGCTTCGTCTACGGCATCGGCCTCGGCCGCACCCCGCGCGAGTCCGCCGTGCTCGGCAACGCCGTGGCGGCGCTGGTCGCCCAGGGACTCGGCAGCGACCACGGGGACTTCGACCTCGCGGCCGCCGACGCCTTCGCGGCGGCGACCGCACGGCATGAGTAGAACGTGACGTTCGCCACGCGTGTCCCATAGGTCGGAGAGGTGTTCCGAGGTCCGAGAGGCACCTTCTGTCCCTCGAACCGCTGACGTCCTGCGGATGTACGCTCGTCCCCTGCGTGGGCGTTCGAACCGGCCGTGGCAACAGCTTGGTTAATAACTGCTCGCCGGTTGGTTACCGGAGGGTGAGCGGGTCATGATGACCCCATGACGTTGGCCTTGCGCGCGCTGGCGCAACTGGCGACCTGGCCCGACCTGACCCAGGCCGTACCGAGCTGCGGTCTGGGTCAGGCGGTGAGGTCGGAGCAGGGCGAGATCGCGCACTTCCACTCCGAGCGCGACGTGGACCTGCGTCTCACCGCCCGTGCCGTCCGCCACTTCGCCAAGGACATGAAGAACACGGGGGCCATCAGGATCGTCCCCGGCTCGCAGTGGGTGACGATCCGACTCGACGCCGCGAGCGACGTCGACCTGCTGCTGACCCTGGTGAGTGTCGCCCTCCAGGCGCAGCAGAGGTGGCCCGACCCGGCCGACCGGCCCGTGTTCGGCTGCAACGACCAGCGGGGCGCCGGCTTCGTCAGCGCGGACACCAGCGGTTTCTGACGGGCCGTCGTGGCCGGGTCACACGGTGACGACCCGGATCCCCGCCTCCTCGAACCGGCCCACCGTCTCCGGATCCGCGGCCGCGTCCGTCACCAGGGTGTCCACCTGCCCGGCCGCGCAGATCCGGGCGAACGCCCGCCCGCCCAGCTTGCTGGAGTCGGCGGCGACGACCACCCGGGCCGCGCGCTCGCACAGCAGCCGGTTGATCGCGGCCTCCGCCTCGTCGCTGGCCGCGGCCCCGTGCGTGACGTCGAAGGCGACCACCCCGAGCACCGCCACGTCGAGGGTGATCTGACCCAGCACCCCGTCCGCCAGCGGCCCGATCAGCTCGTACGACTGCGGGCGCGCCACCCCGCCCGTCACCACGATCTTGAACTGCGGGCGCACGGCCAGCTCGTTGGCGATGTTCAGCGCGTTCGTGACGATCGTCAGCGCCGGCGTCCCCGTGGTCAGGTCCCCGCGCACGGCCAGCGCGCGGGCCACCTCCGTGGTGGTCGTCCCGCCGGTCAGCCCCACCACCTCGCCGGGCGCCACCAGTTCCGCCACGGCCTTGGCGATCCGCTGCTTCTCCGGGGCCCGCCGGGCCGTCTTGTAGCGCAACGGCAGTTCGTACGACACCCCGTGCACCACCGCCCCGCCCCGGGTGCGCACCAGCATCTGCTGCTCGGCGAGCTGGTCGAGGTCCCGGCGGATGGTCGCCGCCGACACCGCCAGCTCGGCCGCCACCTCCTCGACGTCGAGCCGGCCGCGCTCCACGAGCAGATCCAGCAGCGTCTTCCAGCGGGCGTCACGCGACATCCGCCGCCTCCGTTCCTCGATCTCCCGGCGACCCTAGCGCACCCGGACCGCATCGGATTGCTCGATCGTGCTCGAAAGTCGCTTCGATCTTGCAGGAACAGTCATCGCGGGGGGGTGAGGGGCGCGACCGTGCCGGCGGGTCTGTGCCTAGCCGCGCTTGACCGCCTTCAGCACCACGAACTTCGGGTCACTGGCGACCAGCCGACTGTTGCCGAACAGCTTGCGCAGCTTCACGTGGTAGCCCAGGTGCCGGTTGCCGATCACCCACAGCTCACCACCGGCGCGCAGCGCCCGCTCCGCCCCGCTGAACATCCGCCACGCGGTCGCGTCGGTGGTTGCCTGGTGGGAGTGGAACGGCGGGTTGTTCAGCACCACGTCCACGCTCCCGGCCGCCACCCCGGCGAGCCCGTCCCCGACCCTGAACTCGGCATGCCCGGGCACCCCGTTGGCCTTGTAGGTGGCCTCCGCCGAAGCCACCGCCTGGAACGACTCGTCCACGAACAGCACCTCGGCCGTCGGATCGGCCAGCGCCACCGCCGTACCGACGACCCCGTTGCCGCACCCCAGGTCCACGATCCGGCGCCCGCCCTCGGGCAGGTGGGCCAGGAAGAACCGGGTGCCGATGTCGAGCCGGTCGGCGCAGAAGACCCCCGCGTGGTTGACGACCGTACGCCCGGAGACCGCGCCGACGCCGTCGGGCAGCGCGTAGCTGTACGGCCACGGGTTGCGCGGCCGTGCCAGCGCCGGGTCGGGCGCGCAGTGGACCAGCCGGGCCTTCTGCTCGGCGAGCGAGGTGCGGGTCGGTCCGAGGATCCGCTCGAACAGCCGGAGCGTCGAGGTGTGGATCTCCTTCACCATGCCGGTGCCGATCACCACCGTGCCCGCGTGCACGCCGGGTGCGAGGCGCAGCAGCTGGTCCTCCAGCAGCGCCAGGCTCTTCGGCACCCGCACCAGCAGCACGTCCACCCGCTCCGGCGGCGGGTCCTGCGTGGTGAGCAGCCGCACGGCACCGGGCTCCACACCGGCCCGCGCGAGGTTGGCCCGGGTCGCCTCCTGGCTCAGGTAGGAGTCGGTGATCTGCACCGGCCGGTGCTCCGCCAGCGCCGTGACCAGCGCGCCCCAGCGGTCGCCGAGGACCACGACCGTGCCGGACAGCCCGATCCGCTCCTGGTCGAGATACCGCAGCAGGTAGGCGTCGGAGGCGTCCCAGGCTCGCAGCCGGTCGCGCGGGTCCTCGGGGAAGCGGGACAGTGCGAACTCGCCCCACGCAGTCGTCATACGGTCGCTCATCGTGCGTCCAGGCTAGCGGAGCCGCAGCTCAGACCCGGTCGGGCAGGATGGGGGCATGGAGGATGAACTGTTCCCTAGGGCGCGCGCCCCCGTCGCGCCGGGCGCCGTGCACGTCCCCGACTGGCTCGGCGCGGAGCGGCAGCGCGCGCTGCTCGCCGCCTGCCGGGACTGGGCCCGGCCCACGGCCGGCCTGCGCACGGTCCGCACCCCGGGCGGCGGCACGATGACCGCCCGCCAGGTCTGCCTCGGCTGGCACTGGTACCCCTACAGCTACGCCCGCACGGTCGCCGACGGCGACGGCAGCCCCGTCAAGCCGTTCCCGGACTGGCTCGGCGAACTCGGCCGCCGTGCGGTGACCGACGCGCTGGGTCCCGGAGCGGCCGGCGGACCGCCGGGATCGTCGTACGACATCGCACTGATCAATTTCTACGGCGCGGACGCCCGTATGGGCATGCACCGGGACGGTGACGAACGCTCCGACGCACCCGTGGTCTCGCTGAGCCTGGGGGACACGTGCGTGTTCCGCTTTGGCAACACCAAGACCAGGACCAGGCCCTGGACGGACGTGGAGCTGCGCTCGGGCGACCTGTTCGTGTTCGGCGGGGAGTCCCGGCTCGCCTATCACGGGGTGCCCAGGGTGTACCCGGGCACGGGGCCCGCGGAGCTGGGCCTGACCGGCCGTCTCAACGTCACGCTGCGGGTGAGCGGCTTCTGACCCGGCCGGGGCGCGGCGCCCCGGCGGAGCGCGGGCGGCCGCCGCGCACCGGCTCCGTCCAGGACCGCGGATCATGGCAGACTCCCCTTCATGAGCGGCAAGGCGCACCCCCGGCCCGCGGGGGAAGGGACCACCTCGAAGCCCCGGTTGGACAGAGGGCGCGGCGCACTCGGCCCCGCCCTGGAACTCGTGCACACCGGCCGCGCCCCCACCCGCGCGGTCCTCACCGCGGAACTCGGCGTCACCCGGGCCACCGCCGGCGCCGTCGCCGCCGAACTGGAGGCGCTCGGCCTGATCAGGGTCGACGCCCATCCGGGCGCCGCCGCCGGGTCGCAGGGCCGCCCCTCGCACCGGCTGGAGGTCGCCGAGGACGGCCCGGTCGTCGTCGCCGCGCAGGTCCACGCCGACGGCTTCCGCGCGGCCCTGGTCGGCCTCGGCGGCCGGATCGTCGCCACCGCCCCCGGCTGCGAGACGGTCGACGCGGACCCGGCGAAGGTGCTCGGCTCCGTGGTGGAGACGGGCGCCGAACTCCTGCGCGCCACCGGCCGCCGCTGCGTCGGCGCCGGCCTCGCCGTGCCGTCCGCGGTCGCCGAGCCGGACGGCCTCGCCCTCAACCCGCTGCACCTGGCCTGGCCGGTGGGCGCCCCGGTACGCCGGATCTTCGCGGAGTGCGTGCGCGCCGCCGGCATCACCGGACCGGCGTTCGCCGCCAACGACGTGAACCTCGCCGCGCTCGCCGAGCACCGGCACGGCGCCGGCCGGGGCGCCCGCGACCTGCTCTGCGTGGCCACCGGACACCGCGGCGTCGGCGGCGCGCTGGTCCTCGACGGCCGTCTGCACACCGGCAGTTCGGGCCTCGCCCTGGAGGTCGGCCATCTCACCGTCAACCCCGAGGGCCGCCCCTGCCACTGCGGCAGCCGGGGCTGCCTGGACGTCGAGGCGGACCCGCTCGCCCTGCTGATCGAGGCGGGCCGCGAGCCCGGCCCCGAGGTGTCGCTGCTCCGCCAGGCCGAGGACCTGGTCCGCGACCACTACGACGACCCGACCGTCCGCAGGGCCGCCGAGGCGCTGATCGACCGCCTGGGCCTCGGCCTCGCCGGACTGGTCAACATCCTCAACCCCGACCGCATCATCCTCGGCGGCCTGCACCGCACCCTCCTGGAGGCCGACCCCGAGCGGCTGCACGCCGTCGTCGCCGACCGCAGCCTGTGGGGCCAGAGCGGCGGCGTACCGGTCCTGCCGTGCACGCTGAGCCACAACAGCCTGGTCGGAGCCGCCGAGCTGGCGTGGCAGCCGGTGCTGGACGACCCGCTCGCGGCGCTCCGGTGACGCTCCTCTAGGAAGGGGCCGTCAGGCTCCACAGCGCGGCCACCAGCGGCCGGCGCAGGTCGGCCCGGCGCACGCACAGCCCGATCGGGAACGGCTCCGGCGCCGGCTCGGCCGGGACCACCGTCAGCCGGTCCCGCACCGCGCTGTGGTCCAGGACCAGGCGCGGCACCACTCCCGTGCCGCAGCCGAGCGCGACCAGGGCCAACAGGGCCTCGTGGCCGTCCGGTTCACCGGCGAGGTCCGGCGGCCCGCCCCGGGCACGGAACCAGCGGTCGGCGGCCTCGCGGACCAGCCCGCGGTGCGGCAGCACGAACGGGCCGCCGAGACCCGGGTCGGGGCGGTCGCGGGCGGTGACCAGGACCAGGTCCGTCACCGCGACCGTCCGGCCGGCCAGCGATTCCGGCAGCCGCGCCGGGATCCCCGCCACGGCCACGTCGACCTCGCCCTCGTCGAGCCGGGCCAGCGCCGCGGCCGCGTCGCCGGTCCGCAGATCCAGCCGCACCTGGGGATGCGCCGCCCGGAACGGCGCCAACAGATCCGGCAGCAGCGCCTGGCAGGCGGTCACCGTGGCGAACACCGCGAGTCTGCCGGTCAGTTCGGCCGGATCGGGGTGCTCGTCGCGATAGGCCTGCCACAGCTCCAGGGCACGGACGGCGTACGCGCGGAAACGGTGGCCCTCCGCCGTCAGGGACACCCCGCGCGGGCCCCGGTCGAACAGCCGGTGACCCAGGTCCGCCTCCAGCCGCTGCACGGTCCGGGTGAGCGTGGCCGGGCTGACATGGCACTCCAGGCTGGTCCGCCCGAAGTTGAGCGACTGCGCGAGATGGAGGAAGAGCCGCAGCTCCCGATGGTCGTCCCGCACGCCCTGACCACTCCCTTTCATGTTCCGCAACAGTGCGCTGCGCAAGTTGCGCTTGCCGCAATACCCGTCCGGAGCCTACAACTCGACCATGACCTCGACGAGCACCTACACCTCCCGCGTCTTCCCGCTCGACACCCTGGACGTGCCCGGCGGCACGGAGACCGTGCTGCGCGGCGGGCGGCACCTCTTCCCACTGCTGCCCCGGGCGTTCGCCGGGGTGCGCCGGATCGGCGTGCTCGGCTGGGGCCCGCAGGGCCGGGCCCAGGCCCGCAACCTGCGCGACTCCCTCACCGGCACGGACATCACGGTCGCCGTCGGCCTGCGCCCCGGCTCCGCCTCGGCCGCCGACGCCCGCGCCCACGGCTTCACCGAGGAGAACGGCACCCTCGGCGACTGGCTCGCCGTCGCCGCCGACAGCGACCTGCTGATCCTGCTGATCGCCGACGCCGCGCTCGCCGCCCACCACCGGGAGATCTTCGGCGCGCTCAGGCCGGGCGCGGTCGTCGGCCTCTCGCACGGCTTCCTGCTCGGCCATCTCCGGGAGACCGGCGGCGACCTCCCGCCCGGCCACGGCGTGATCGCCGTCTGCCCCAAGGGCATGGGCGACTCCGTGCGCCGCCTGTACGAACAGGGCGCCGAGATCAACGGCGCCGGGATCAACAGCAGTTTCGCCGTGGCCCAGGACCCGGACGGCCGGGCCACCGACCTCGCCCTCGGCTGGTCGGTCGCGCTCGGGTCGCCGTACACCTTCCGCACCACGCTGGAGAGCGAGTACCGCTCCGACGTCGTCGGCGAGCGCGCCGTGCTGCTCGGGGCCGTGCACGCCGTCGTGGAGAGCCTGTACGGCCGTTACCGGCTCGCCGGGGACGACGAGACGACGGCCTACGAGCGGTCCTGCGAGACGGTCACCGGGCCCCTCGCCCGGACGATCTCCCGCTCGGGCATCCGGGCCGTGCGCGACGACCTCGACCCGGCCGGGCGGGACGTCTTCGACCGGGCCTACACGGCGACGTACCCACCGGCCCGTGAACTCGTCGCCGAGATCTACGACGAGGTCGCCGACGGCACCGAGCTGCGCAGCGTCATCCTGGCCGAACGGCGCCTCGGACAGCGGGAGATGAGCCGGATCGGCGGTTCCCCGATGTGGGCGGCGGGGGAGCGGGTGCGGGCCCGGCGGGCCGAATGGGAGCTGTCCGTCGAGCCGTTCACCGCTGGGGTGTTCGTCGCCACGATGATGGCGCAGATCGACGAGTTCGCCGACCGCGGCCACCCCTGGTCCGAGATCGTCAACGAGTCCGTCATCGAGGCGGTCGACTCGCTGCTGCCGTACATGCACGCCCGGGACGTGGCCTACATGGTCGACAACTGCTCGCGCACGGCCCGGCTCGGCGCCCGCCGCTGGGGCCCGCGCTTCCAGGCGGCCTACGAGCAGATCGCCTTCCCCGCAGCCGGACTCCCCGCCGACCGGGACCTGTTGGCGGCCTTCGCCACCCATCCGGCCCACGAGGCCCTGGCCGCCGCCGCGAAGCTCCGCCCGTCGGTGGACATCTCGGTCGCCTAACGCCAGTCCGCGGCGAAGGCCCGGGCCGGGTTGCGGACCAGGATGCGCTCGACCTGCTCCGCGCCCAGCTCCGCCTCCAGACGCGGCCGCACCCGCCGCAGCAGGTACGGCATGCCCGGCCCGCCGTCCACCGAACGGGCCCCGGCGGCCACGGTGTCCCCGCCGAGCAGCAACCGGTCCCCGAACCCGGCCTCGGCCAGGGCCCGGACGGATTCCGGCATCCGCCAGTCGGTGGCGTGGTGGGCCCGGGACGGTCCGTCGAAGGCCAGCCAGCAGCCTGCCCCGGCCGCCTCCCGCTGCACGACCGGGTCGGGGGAGCGGTTCAGATGGCCGAGGATCACCCGGTCGGCGGCGACCCCCAACTCCCCGCATAGCAGGTCGAGTACGTCGAGCGCACCGGTGCCCAGCTCCAGGTGGACGGCGATCGGCGCACCGGTCGCCAGCTGGGCCTCGGCCGCCGCGGTCATGGTCCAGCGGGCGTGCGCGTCCAGGGCGTGGAAGCCGCCCGCCACCTTGATCAGACCGGCGCGCACCCCGGACGTGCCGATGCCCTCGGTCAGTTCGGCGACGAAGACCTCGGCGAGCCTCCCGCGCACCTCGGCGAGCGTCCGCGGCGCGCAGTGCGCCGCCTGGTGCAGCCCCGTCGCGCAGACCACGTGCACCCCGGCCGTACGGGACAGCTCCGGCAGGTCGGCGGCCCGCCGGCCCATCCCGTACGGCGTCCACTGCACGACGGCGGCCCCGCCCGCCGCCCGGAACGCCGCCAGCTCGGCCCGTGCCGCGCCCGCGTCGTCCAGCTCTCGGCCCGGGAGTAGCGGGCTGCGGATGAAGAGGTGGTCGTGGGCGTCGCACACGCCCAGCCGCCCGGGCCCGATGTCACCGAGGACCGTGCGGACCGCTGCGGTCCCGCCGCTCACCACTGGCGTCCGCGCGGCAGCCGGTCGCGGCCGGGCGCCGACATGTGGAGCACCTGGAACAGGTCCCCCTCGGCCTCGGGCGCGTCGTGAGCCCAGAGCGAGAAGCGGACCAGCTCCCAGCGGGCCGTGTCGACGGCCGCCGCGGCCAGCACGGCACCCTCCGCGCCGGCGAGCCGTGCCGTGTCCCGGGCGATCTCCGTCGTCAGCGCGGCCAGTTCGACCCCGTCCGGCACCGGCTCCCGACGCCGTACCGCGAACGCCGCGGGCGCGTCGGCCGCGCGGCCCTCCTCGTAGGCCAGGCCCGACCACTGCCGGGCCGCGGGCCGTCCGAAGTCGTCGACCAGGCCCTGGAAGGCGCCTCCCCACAGGAAGCGGTTCATGCCCTCCACGGTGTTCCACAGGTAGAACGGCGCGTACTGGTTCACCTGCGAGCCGTGCACACCGCGCTCGCGCAGCAGGTAGGTCTTGAACCCGAGGCCGTCCCAGTCGTCGAGCAGGTGGCCGACGCGGGCGACACGGTCGCGGACGATGCCGGTGTCGTAGTCGGCGGGCAGGGTCAACTCGTACTGCAGGGCGTGCATGTCGCAGGCCTTCCTCGGCGGAATCGGGCGGCGGTGCCAGGCGGCGGTCTCGGACGCTGGTGTCGGACGGCTGTCTCGGGCGGCTGTCTCGGGCGGCGGTCCAGGACGCGCCGGCCTCGGACGCCTGTCTCAGGCGGTGGGGTAGTCGTCGGGGCACACGTGCGCGTCCCACTCCGTGGTGGTGCCGTCCTCGGCGGCCTCCACGACCGCGAGATGGGTCATGAAGGTGCGGGGCCCGGCGCCGTGCCGGTGCCGTTCGCCCGGCTCGATCCACACGGTGTCGCCCGCCCGGATCGTCTCCGGCTCACCGCCCTCGCGCTGCACCAGCCCCTCGCCCTCCAGCACGTGCAGCACCTGTCCGTGCGGGTGCCGGTGCCAGGCGGTGTGCGCGCCGGGCGCGAAGTGGACGTTGAACAGGCGCAGCCGGGACGGCGGGGCGGGGGTCGCGACCCGGTCGAGCCACACCGTGCCGCTGAAGTTCTCCGCCGGTCCGGGCTCGGTGTCGGGGCGGGTTCGGGTGATGTGCATGTACGTCAACTCCTCAGCAGGGACAGCAGGCCGCGGACACCGGCGTCGAACGCGGCGGGGGAACCGGAGGCGCGGGCCAGCACGTAGCCGCCCTGCACGGTCGCGAGGACGGCCGCGGCGATCTCCTCGCCGTTCACCTGGGGCCCGAACTGCCCCTGCGCCCTGCCCTCTTCGACGATCCCGGCGATCAGCTCCCGGATCCGGCCGAGCGTCTCGTCGACGGGTGCGCGCAGGGTGTCGCTGGCGATGACGTCCGGGTCCATCGTCAGCCGGCCGATCGGGCAGCCGCGCAGCACGTCGCGCTCGCGCAGCAGATACGCCTCGATCCGCTCGTACGGGGTGCCGGGGCCGGTGAGCAGCGCCTCGGCCGTGGCCAGCAGCTCCTCGGCGGTCCGCCGGATCGCGGTCAGGGCCAGCTCCTGCTTGCCCTTGAAGTGGTGGTACATGCTGCCCTGGCCGGCACCGGCGCGCTCCAGGATCGCCTTGGGGCTGGTGCCTACGTAACCCCGTTCCCACAGCAGCTCACGGGTGGATTCGATCAACCGTTCCGACGTGCTCATACGATGACTGTACATACTAGTAGTTACAGAACGCCAGTCCTTCCCGGAGCGGGCCGCGCCGGGGCGGCTCCCGCTCGCCCGGCCCCGGGCGGCCGGGGCCGCGTGCCGACGCCGACCGTCATGCCGTGACCGGTGGCCTCGCGCGGCGCGACGCGCCGCGCGGCTCCGGGTGGACCGCGGCCACGGCGAGCGCGCCGACGACCGGCGTGGCGGTCGGGCCCGTCATGGTCGTCGCGGACGCCGTCCCACGCTTCACGCCTTCATGGCGTTCGGTGCCTGGCCGGCGAGCGCTGTGGACGGGCCCCGTTCAGGGTCCCGGCGGCTCCGGCGGCACGGTGCCCGTCCGCCGCGCGGACCCGCGCCCCGTGTGGCCGGTGGCGCGCCCGGGTGTGCCGGGGGCGTCGTCGTGGGGCGGCGGGGGACCGGAGCGGAAGACTCACCGCCCGCTCAACTGGCGACAGCCGAGCGGGCGGGAGTGCGTGCGGCCACGTGTGCGGTGGCGGGGGCCTCGTCGGCCGCGTGCCCGGCTGCGGGTGCTCCGACGGCCGCGGGCTGCGTCTCGACGATCCGGCGCGGGGCCGGCTCGGCCGTACGGCGCGGCGGGTGGGCCGTCCTGGGCGGTGCCGTCGGCGCGGGCAGGGTGAACCACACGACCTTGCCGTCGTCGTGCGGCCGTACACCCCAGCTCTCGCTGACCGCGGCCACCATCGCCAGCCCCCGCCCGCAGGTGGCCATCGGTGCGACGTCCGTACCGTCCTCCAGGACCGGCAGGCGCGGATCGTGGTCGCGCACCGACACCGTGAGCCGGTCGAGCTGGAGCTCGATCTCCACGGTGCAGTTCTTGTCGGGCTGAGCGTGCAGGTGGACGTTGGTCAACAGCTCTGTCACACCGAGCGCGGCCCGGTCTATCAACGGGTCCAGATGCCAGTAACGCAATTGCGCAGATACGATTCTGCGGACCTGGCCGATCCGCGACGGCAGAGCCTGGAGCTCCACCGAGCAGTGTCTGCTTGGGTGTTCGATCACGGCTGCGACTCCCCGACGTGAGGTCCGGAAGAACACGGAGAACGAATGGAGCAGGGTGCCGCCGCGCATGGGGCCGCCTGCTGTCGTGGCCGGCGGGCTGGTTCGCAGCGTTATCGCCGGTAAACCCAGAGTGACGTGAGACAAGCGTGACCCGGCGCGTTCGGTCCCGCAACTCGCCGTGGTTCAGTCGTCACGTCCCGCGGCCCGCCGTACCGCCTCGATGAAGCGGCGCGCCGCGGGCGGCCCGGGCTCGCCCGGCGCGGGATCGTGGTCACCCAGCGTGAGCGAGTAGCGCTGGCCGTTGAGGTCGGCCAGGGCCCGGTCCTCCGCCGCGAACCACGGCCTGGAGGCCCGCACCGCCTGTACCGGCGCGCTGTCGATCTCGCTGCCGTAGCTCGTCAGCAGCTGCAGCCTGCCGTCCCTTATCCGGACCTGTCCGGCCCGGGTCAGCGAACGCAGCCGCTTGTCGATCCGCACGCCCGTGGCCGTGAACTCCGGCTCCGCCATCGTGCCCCGCCCCTTTTCGATGCTTCGGCCGCCGGTCCGGTAGCTCGTGGCCCCGCCCGGCGCGCTCCGGCTCGTGTCGTGATCCAGTGTGCGCCCCCGTTCGGGACGTTCGTCCCGTCCGCTGGCAGTCTGCCCGCCCCCGGCGGGGAGCACCAGTGCGCACGGTGCGCCGGGCCGGAGCGCGGGGAGCACTCGCATAAATGCGCCCCCGACGGTTCGGGCCACTGTTCCCCAGGGGGCCTTTGAGGCGCCCAAAGATGTGTTTATGCAGGTGAGAAGCGTGTTGAAGGTGTTTATGATCGAGGTGCCGGCCGCGTTCGGACGCCGTCGGCGCGAAGCCTAAGGAGTCCCGCCGTGAGCACCACCCCGCAGATCCGGACCGGCGCCACCCTCGACGTCGACCACAGCGACAGCGCCTACCGCGACTGGCTCAAAGAGGCGGTCCGCAAGGTGCAGGCGGACGCGAACCGCTCGGCGGACACACACCTGCTGCGCTTCCCGCTGCCGGAGGCCTGGGGCATCGACCTCTACCTCAAGGACGAGTCGACCCACCCCACGGGCAGCCTCAAGCACCGGTTGGCCCGTTCGCTCTTCCTCTACGGCCTGTGCAACGGCTGGATCCGGCCGGACCGCCCCGTGATCGAGGCGTCCAGCGGCTCGACGGCCGTCTCCGAGGCGTACTTCGCCAAGCTGATCGGCGTGCCCTTCATCGCGGTCGTGCCGCGCACGACCAGCGCCGAGAAGTGCCGGCTCATCGAGTTCCACGGCGGGCGGTGCCACTTCGTGGACGACTCCCGGAAGATGTACGAGGAGTCGGCGCGCCTCGCGGTGGAGACCGGCGGCCACTACATGGACCAGTTCACCTACGCCGAACGCGCCACGGACTGGCGCGGCAACAACAACATCGCCGAATCCATCTTCCGCCAGCTGGAGTCGGAGCGGTTCCCGGAGCCTGCGTGGATCGTCGCCACGGCCGGGACCGGCGGTACGTCCGCGACGCTCGCGCGGTACGTCCACTACACCCAGCGCGATACGCGGATCTGTGTCGCCGACCCCGAGAACTCCTGTTTCTTCGAGGGCTGGACGACCGGCGATCCCGACGTCACCTGCGACTGCAGTTCCCGCATCGAGGGCATCGGGCGGCCCCGGATGGAGCCGAGCTTCGTGCCGGGGGCGATCGACCGGATGATGAAGGTGCCGGACGCGGCGAGCATGGCGGCGGTGCGGGCGCTGGAGCGGACGATCGGGCGGAAGGCCGGGGGATCCACCGGGACGGGGCTGTGGAGCGCCCTGAAGATCGTGGCCGAGATGGTGGCGCAGGGGCGTTCCGGGAGCGTGGTGACGCTGCTGTGCGATCCGGGGGACAGGTACCTCGACAAGTACTACTCGGACACATGGGTCGAGGAGCAGGGGCTGGACATCGCGCCGTACGCGACCGCGATCGGCAGCCTGCTGGACACGGGGGTCTGGCCGGAATAGCTCCGAGGGCTGGAACGGGTCCGCGAACCGGAATGGCTCGGAGGGCCGGAGCGGCTCCGAGGGCTGGAGCGGGTCCGCGAACCGGAGCGGCTCCGAGGGCTGGAACGGGTCTGCGAACCGGAATGGCTCGGAGGGCCGGAGCGGCTCCGAGGGCTGGAGCGGGTCCGCGAACCGGAGCGGCTCCGAGGGCTGGAACGGGTCTGCGAACCGGAATGGCTCCGAGGGCCGGAACGGCTCCGGCAACCGGAACGGCTCCGCAAACCGGAACGGGGCCGGACGCCGGCCGCGGTGTGCTCAGGGCAGGCGTCGGTCGAGTGCGCGTACCGCGTCGCGGATCGTCCGGCCCATGCCCGGCGCCGCCAGTCGGCACGCCGCCCGGAACGGCGCCGTACCGTCCATCGCGAACGTCATCCGCACCCGGGTCCCGGTGCCGGCCGGGGTGAGGTGCCACTCCTCCAGCCAGGCCCGCGCGCCCGGCACGTTCGTCACGTCCACGCGGTAGGCGTACACCTCCGGCGCCTTCGACACCACGACCGTCTCCTCGAAGCGGACGCCGCCCCGCAGCCGGACCTCGCGGCCCCGCTCCGTCGGACGGGCCGCCCGCACGCCCGTGAGCCACTCGGACCAGCCGGGCACGTCCTCCGCCAGGGCCCGGAACACCGTCTCCGGGGCCGCGGCCATCTCCTCCGCGAAGACCAGGCGTACGGGTGCGGTCTCGGTGAAGTCGATTTCCACCGGGCGCAGTTGATGGGACACCGGGCAACCTCCTCGTGCGACGCCGTCACGAAAAGGTAGCTGACAGTCCGTCAGCTGTCTGTAGCCTCAGTCGTTCTCGCCCGCGACCACCAGGCGGCGCAGATGCTCCGAGACCTCCGCGCGCGCGGCGGCGGGCAGGCCCGCGTCCGTGACCAGGGTGTCGACCTGCTCCAGCTTGGCGAACGAACTCAGGCCCACCGTGCCCCACTTGGTGTGGTCGGCGACCACCACGACCCGCCGGGCCGACTGCACCAGGCGGCGGTTGGTCTCCGCCTCCGCGAGGTTGGGCGTGGAGAGGCCGGCCTCGACCGATATCCCGTGCACGCCGAGGAACAGCAGGTCGAAGTGGAGGGCGGCGATCGCCTGGTCGGCCACCGGGCCCACCAGGGAGTCGGACGGGGTGCGCACCCCGCCGGTCAGGACGACGGTCGCCGCGCCCTGGCGCTGCCCGGAGACGCGCTGCGCCGCGTGGAAGACGTCGGCGACCCGCACCGAGTTCGTCACCACGGTCAGGTCGGGGACCTCCAGGAGCTGGTGGGCCAGCGCGTACGTCGTCGTACCGCCGGACAGGGCGATCGCCGTACCCGGCACGACCAGTTCGGCGGCGGCCCGGGCGATGTCCTCCTTGGCGGTCAGCTCCAGCCCCGACTTGGCCTCGAACCCCGGCTCGTGGGTGCTCGCCTCGACCACCGGCACCGCGCCGCCGTGCACCTTCTCCAGGACCCCCTGCCGGGCCAGCGCGTCCAGGTCCCGGCGCACGGTCATGTCCGACACGCCGAGCTTGCGCGTCAGCTCGTTGACGCGTACGCCGCCCCGGCGCCGCACCTCGTCCAGGATCAGGGCGCGGCGCTGCTCCGCGAGGAGGTTCTGGTTCTCGCTCACGTACGCTCCGGTCCTCTCGCCTCAAGCCGTCCGACACGCCCCGCGCACCACCTCCGACCAGGACATTCCGGCCGGCTCGATGCGAGGGTGCCCCATCCTTTCACGGGACCGTGCGGGTTGCGCCACTCCCGGTGACGGCGCGCACATGCCATTCGGTCACCACGTGTCGCACCGGGTGTCACACACATCGGGGAGATTCCGTGACGAGTGGTGTGTGGCACACCGAAATCGGAGATCCTGACACCCGCACGGACAAAACCATCGGCGCGTCACGGGGGAAGTGCGACAAGAGTGGAACGCGCGCAGGACAGCACCGCCGGCGGTCCCGCCGAGCGGTCCACGACGACGGCGACCGCCCCGGTGCCCGAGATCGACCTGGAACTCCTGGTCCACGGGGTCGGCGGCACCACACCCGAGGAGATGCTCGACGACCCGCGCACGGTGCGGATCACCGGCGACGACACCGCGGCGGTCTTCCGGCGCGCCGAGGACGTCGACGCCGAGTCCAGACCCGGCGACTACCGCGACCGCCCGGTGCCCGAGGCTTACGTCTGGTCCAACCTCACCTCGGGAAACGCCTCGCGCGCCCTGTGGCTGCTCCTGCTGCCCTTCATGGTGGTCAACCTCGCGCACTGGATGCGCCCCGCCGCCGAGGACCGGCCGCGCACCGTGCGCTTCTACGGTCTGCTCGTCCGGCTCGCCGGGCTCACCCTCACCGTGCTGCTCGTCGCCGCGGCCTGCGAGGTCGCCCTCGACCTCACCGCCTGGCAGTGCGCCGGAGTCGGCGCCTGCGCCCGCCGGCACACCTGGCTCGGCTTCCTCTCGCCGTCCGGCTCCGGCGGCTGGTGGAGCGCCCCCGGCCGCAGGCTCGCGCTGGCCGCCCTGGTGCCCACCGCGCTGACCGGCCTGCTCTGGTACCTCTCGCACCGCACCTGGAGCGCCTACGAGTCGACCCGGCCCATGGCCCACGAACCCGAGCCCGGCCGCACCACCCTCGGCAGCCCCGGTTTCTGGTACGGCCGCCGGCTGGTCGCCCGGCTGCGCGCCGCCCACACCGCGGCGGGACTGCTGACGGTCGCCGCCGCCGTCCTCGCACCGGCCGCCGCCTTCGACCGCCGCACGGGCGGAGCCGGCCCGCTGGACACGCTCGGACGCCTGCTGACCGGCGCGCTGGTCACCGGCGCCGTCGCCGTGGTGTGGGCGGTCTGCCGCCGGGGCCGCAGCGAGAACCTCCTCGACCAGGAACTCGACCGGCGTCTCGTCCGCCGCCTGCCGCTCGCCGCGCTGACCCTGCTGGTGCTCGTCGCGCTGTACGCCGGCTGGTCCCGGCCGGGCTGGCGGTCCGAGGGGCGGCTCGCCGGAGACACTGCCTTCGGCTGCCTCGCCCTGGCGCAGGGAGTGCTGGTGATCGTTCTCGGCGCCGTCGCCCACGACCTGCACCGCCGGCTCCCCGACCCGCGCGCGGCGATGCGCGGCCTCGGCGGCCCCGCGGTGGCGCTGCTGGCCTGCGCGCTGGGCGGGGTGATCTCCGGCGGGGTCGCCCAGCGGGTCTCCGACTGGCTGGACGGCACCGGGACGTCCATCGCCGGGCCGCCCGTGCTGCTGACCTGGCAGGCGTCGGCGATCCCGCCCGTGCTGGTGGTGCTGCTGGCCGCGGTCGCCTGGCTCTCCTGGCGCACCTCGCGGCTCAGCCGCGCCGAACGCGCCGCCGTGGACGAGGACCACCCCGGCGAGCCCGAGGACATCGCCCGCACCCGGCGTATCGCCCGGGTCCGCGCGATGGCCGCCCTGACCGACCGCACGCCGCTCGTCGTCACCGTGCTGTGCGGCGCCACGCTGACACTGGGCGCCGGGGCTCTGGCGGGCGCGCTGGCCACCGGCCGGACCCCGGACGCGGCCGCCGACCGGACGTACACCCTCGTGCACGGCGCGGCCGAGGCCTCCCAGGCGCTCGGCTCCTGGCTGGTCGGGTTCGGCTTCATACTGTTCGTCACCTGGGGGCGGCGCGCCTACAAGGACCCCTCCGCCCGGCGCACCATCGGCATCCTCTGGGACGTCGGCACCTTCTGGCCGCGCGCCGCCCACCCCTTCGCCCCGCCCTGCTACGCCGAGCGCGCCGTGCCCGACCTGACCTGGCGGATGGCCACCTGGACCCGCCGCACCGGCGGCCGGCTGGTCATCTCCGGCCACTCCCAGGGCAGCGTCCTCGCGGCCGCGGCGGCCTGGCAGCTGACCCCGTCCGTCCGCAGGCGGGTCGCCCTGCTGACCTACGGCTCCCCGCTGGAACGCCTCTACGGCCGCTGGTTCCCGGCCCACTTCGGCCCGGCCGAACTCGGCTCCCTGCACGGCGACGTCGCCTGCTGGCGCAACCTCTACCGGCTCACCGACCCCATCGGCGGCCCCGTCCGCCTCGACGGCGACGGCGCCGGACCCGGTGTCGACCACGGGCCGCTGAACGACCCGCTCGCCTACGGACGCACCGCCGGGCACCCGCTCCCGGCCCCGATCCTCGGCCACTCCGACTACCAGGCGGACCCGGTCTTCGCCGAGGAACGGGAGCGGCTGCTGGCGCGGCTGCGCCCGGAACTGCCCGGGCAGCGGCCGCAGCCGGGCTGATCAGGACAGCTCGGGCAGGTCCTCGGCGTACAGCAGGGTGAGGTCGTCGGTGCTCGGGTCGGGGATCTGCGCCACCCGGCTCGCGTGCCGCTCGACCATCGCCTCGAAGGTCTGCCGGGCGGTACGGCCGTTACCGAATGCGGGGCCCTTCGGGAGGTCCGTGAAGTACGCCAGCAGCGCCTCGGACACGCCCGGTGCCAGCCGGTACTCGTGCTCGTCGGCCTGCTGCCCCACGATCCGCAGCAGTTCGTCCGGGCCGTAGTCGGTGAAGGTGATGGTCCGCGAGAAACGGGACGCCACACCGGGGTTGACGGAGAGGAAGCGCTCCATCTCCTCCGTGTACCCCGCGACGATCACCACCACGGCGTCCCGGTGGTCCTCCATCAGCTTCACCAGCGTGTCGATGGCCTCCTTGCCGAAGTCACGCCCGGCGTCCTCCGGGGACAGCGCGTACGCCTCGTCGATGAACAGCACGCCGCCGTGCGCCCGCTGGAACGCTTCCTGGGTGCGGATCGCCGTGGAGCCGATGTGCTCGCCGACCAGGTCCACCCGGGACACCTCGACCAGGTGGCCCTTCTCCAGCACCCCGAGGGAGGCGAGGATCTCGCCGTAGAGCCGGGCGACCGTCGTCTTGCCGGTGCCGGGGGAGCCGGTGAACACCAGGTGCCGCTTGACCGAGGCGGCCTTCAGACCGGCCTGCTGGCGGCGGCGGCCGACCTCGATCATGTCGGTGAGCGCACGGACCTCCAGCTTGACGCTCTCCAGGCCGACCAGGGCGTCGAGTTCACCCAGCACGGCCTTGGAGGTCCGGGCCGGCTCCTCGGGCGCCTCCGGCGTCAGGAGGGGCTCCTGCTCGGTGCTGCGCTGGCCGGGGATCGCGCCGAGCAGACCGGCGGACTGACCCGTCGTCTGCACGGCCGTCTCGCGCGCCGCCGGCGGCCGCAGGCTGCCGCTCTCGTCGCTGGTGCAGTCCTCCGCCACCGGGCCCGCGCCCGGGTCGGCGTCCGCGAACTCGTAACCGCCGCGCGCGCAGCGCTCCGTACGGCACTTGCGCAGCGTCGTACGGCAGCCGTCGATCACATGGAAGCCGTAGCCGCCGCTGCCCGTGACCCGGCAGTTCAGGAAGCTGCCCCGGCCGCCCGCCGACACGTAGAACCCGGCCTCGGCGGGGGAGTCGACCGTGCACCGCTCGATGGTGGGGTCGGCGCCCTTGGTGACGATCACCCCGGTCTGGGTGCCGTCCACCGTGCAGTTGTTGAGGGTGCCGCCGCTGCCGTGGTCGCGGAACCAGGCGCCGGTGGCCGCGTCCCTGATCCGGCAGTCGTCCAGCTGCGCCGTCGCGCCGTCGCTGACCGACACGGCCGTGTTGCGGACCTGGGAGAGGTCGCTGTCGACGACGTCCGCGCGGGAGCCGCGGTCGAGGACGAAGAGCGCGTCCGGCACGTCGTGCACCCGGCAGGAGTCCAGGACGGCGGTCGCGCCGTCGCTCACCCACACCGCCGGGTAGTCGCCGGTGCTGTCGAAGATCTCGCACTGGTTGGCGTCCACGCGTGTGCCCGGGTCCCACACCGACAGGCCGTTGCGGCCGAACTGGCGGACCGTGGTCCGGGTCAGCGTCAGCACCGAACGGGAGCGCAGGTCGACCGCGTTCTCCGGGATGTCGTGGATACGGCAGTCGGCGAGCGTGAGCACCGCGTCGGTGTCCAGGGTGACGCCGTCGGCGGTGGTGCGGTGCACGTCGCAGTCGGTGAGGTGCGCCGTGGCCCGCGCCGTGACCTGCACCCCGGAGCCCCGCACCTCGTAGATCTCGCAGCCCACGGCTTCCAGCGCGGAGTTCTCCCCGGTGGCCGTCAGACCGGTGCCCGAGGCGTGGTGCACCCGGCAGCGCTCCAGCCGGGGCCGGGCCCCGCCGCGCACCGCCACGCCCGCCTGGCCGGCCGCCACCACCTCGCACTCCTCGAACACCCCGCCACCGCCGTCGAGTACGGCGATGCCGATGCCGGCCGGGTTGTCCACGGTGCACCGCCGCACGGTCGGCCGCGCCCCGCCGCGCACCTCGATGCCGGCCGCGGAGCGGGTGACGATCCGCACGTCGAGCAGCTCCGGTGTGCCCTCCTCGACCAACAGCGCGGGCGCGGCCGCGTCCTGGCCCTCCACATGCAGGTCCTGGACGACCGCCGAGGCCCGCACGGTGAGCGGGACGCCGTCCACCGGCGCGATGCGCACCGAGCCGGGCGAGCCCTCCGGGCCGCGCAGCGTCACCGCGCGCTGGACCACGAGGTTCTCCCGGTAGGTGCCGGGCGCGACCGTGAGGACGTCGCCGTCGGCGGCGGCCTCCAGGGCGGCGGCGAGCGACGCGTACTCACCCGTGCGGCGCCGCCACCGCGATGTGCCGGTGTGCGTCACCTGGACCGTGCCCTGTGCCATGGTGTTGCTCTGCCCCCACCTCGTCGTACAGATCGCTCGCTGGCCTGCGGGACGCCACCCGCGGACGGCGGTGTCGCCCCCGCGGTTCGCTCGCGCGCGGGTCGATGCCGAATGGGCTTCGGCCGGTCCACCGTAGCGTGCGCCGAGGTGGTGGAACGACCAGAGGGGAAAAGGGTGTCAGCTGCCTGTGCCTGCCTTGCCCCAGTCCGGGCCCGCCCGGTCCCAGGCCTGGTCCCAACGGGCGTACCTGCGACGGACCATACGCCAGACGATCATCCGTCTGCCGCCCTCCACCAGCCCCGCGACGAGCAGTGCGGCGCCGACCCCGGCCAGCACGGCGTGCGTCGTGGCGGTCGCACGGTCCAGCGGGCGGGCGGTTATTCGGCCGTGCGCGTCGGTCCAGACGCCGAAGTGGTCGCCCTTGTGCGGGGAGTTGAGGGTGGTCAGGACCGGGCCGTGCCGGTGGGCGCCGTCGGGTGCGGTCCAGTCGGCGAGGACGCGGCTGCGGGTGTCGTGGGTGCTGGTGACGTCGGGGTCGGGCTCCACCAGGGAGTTGCCGAGCTTGCGGACGACCGTGGCCGTCACGAGGTGCCGGTCGTGCTGCTGCTGCCGGACGGACCGCTGGAGCGCGCCCTGGGCCGCGGCGCCGACGACCGAGCCCAGCAGGGGCGCGGCCACCGCGATCAGCAGCAGTGCCCCCAGCGCCACCCACGCCTCGACCAGGTCGGTCGCGCGGCGCAGCGGGTTGTGGCGCCAGCGCCACAGGCCGCGGATCACTCGCACCGTCCACCACCCCCTTCCCGCTCCGTCATAACCTCCGCCCGAGCCGTTCACCCGCGCCCGCGGTCGAAGAGAGAGCGAAATCACCCCCGGGCGGCACCTTCATGAACCCCTCACAACCCCCAACGTCCGGACCGGCGCGCCGGGTTCCCGTGACCACGGAGTGAGACGGAGTGAGACGGAGCGAGACGGCGCGAGATCGGCCGTCGGCCGAGGCGGACCGGCGCACGGGGGGTGCCTCTATGTCTTCCGTCAAGGCACCCCTGTCGGGTTTGGTGTGGTTCGGTGTTGCTGGGGTTATGCGGCGAGCTCGATGTCCGTC